>CAYLZS010000037.1:0-14566 GCA_964388065.1 uncultured Granulosicoccaceae bacterium | reverse complement strand
AAACAGGGGATAGCGGACGTTCCCTCTGAACAGGTTAACGGCAAATATTGGCCGACTGCAGCATTAGCTGCCAGCCATCTTGGGGCTACGGATTTCACTTTACCAGATCAATCCAGCGAACGGAGAGACTGTGCCCAAAGCCGACATTCCATATTTTTGAAACTGTAAACTTAATCTGCTGTTCTTAGCTATTCCATTCTTATTTCTTTCTTGTTAGTTCGAGACAAAATATATTTTCTGTTCCCTTCTATTCTTCCCATAGCAGGTAAGACAATATAAGAATTACAGAAAATATAATTATATTATAAAGTTTGTCATTGCTTGATCTGGCTTCAACTTCGTTTACATTTAAGTTCTTGTAAAGCACAGCCTTCAGCTTAGAGCTGTTGTTGAAATCTGGGAAGCTGGATGATACGTCAAAACTGTAACTCTGATTTTTTGCATTGAATGAAAACGTTGACCTTAAATAATCCATTCCTGCGCAACCCCCATAACCTTTAACTGATTCTCTTTTCACGACGCGTGTATTTTCCATCTCCGACCATCGAACGAATATTCTCTTACCACCTCTATATATTTCTAGACCGTCGTCATAAGTGGTTATCTCTTTTATAGGCCGTAGCCTCAACGTGTTCGGTAAATGACCTCTCTCACGTATGCTCAACCTTCTGTGTACAGTTCCCGCATTCATTTAATTACATTTACACTCTCAATTTTTTCAAACGGCTGTCTCGACAACTCCTGTTGTGTGCCCAAAGCTGTCATTGCTTTCAACTGTTGCTTTTGAATTAAGCCCACAAAATGTGTCAGTCTGGCCTTTTTCAATCCCAACACAGTTTTGTGGTGATTTAAGTACGGCTATGTAGAATTGTTATCCATCAGATCATTTCCAGGAGTATATTCATCTCTATCTTTTCATACAAATAGTTCCATTTTGAAAACCCCTAGGATTTCGCACAGACTTTGGTAGTGAGAAGTAGATGATTGAAAGTAAGTTTTTATCATCTCTTAATACTGCAACTATGTGATCTGGGCCTCCTATACCTGCCAACCAGTGATATTTAATTATATGTAACCGAATGAGTTCAAAAGTAGTATTTCTAGATAGCCGGTACGTTCGATCAAAAATTGATGTCACAGAAGAATTTGTCTTGCCACAAACTAGCCGTCTGTCTATCTCTTTCGCAATATTTGTCTTTCCGCAACTATGAAGATTGTTGCAATGCTCCATATAATAGACTGTGTCGCCTGGCGAAAATGTTTGACCGATTAATGGGTGATCGGTGACTGCTTCTTCGGTCGTTCTACTCATAACAAGTATAAATATCGCCGTACCAATTATCCCGGTTATTATCAAAGCGACAATTTTTAAAATATATGTAGTCACTAAATTCTGTCTCTTATAACTTGTATATTTTCCACATTACACTTGAAACATGATTTGCGAATTCATCATCTGTGCCTAAACCGGACTGTCGCCCTACACAGTCAGTGTTCCAGATTCGCCATCTCGCCTATGGTAGCCAATGACATGAATTCATCATTTCTCACTGAGAGTTCTTGATATCGTATTCCATACTGTACAACTAACAAATGCCTCGTTTCATCGCTTTTGTTAGGGAGACTGCCATGCATTGTTTTGGAATTTAAAAAGACAAGATCTCCAGGTAACGCATTTATATACTCAACTTTCGATGGCACATTGTCGTTGTTTCGAGCACCTCTACTTCTTGCTTCTTCATCGGAAATAAAATGGCTGGAACGCACAAAATAAAGCCCGCCATTTTTCTCAGACATCGGATCAACAGGAATCAGTACCCGGATAAATTCAGAGCTAACAGGACAGAAGTATTGATTAGGGTAATCTCGATGCGCTGAAATTTCCGGTCCGTATTTAGCAGGCTTTGAGGTTACATTAGAAAAATGAAAAACAACCTCCTCTACCGGCACTTCTAAATAATTTGCCACCTGTTTTACTATTGGCAAGCCCATTAGTATCTTAGCAAAGCGCCTATCAATTGAAATCAAATCACTAACAATGAATGGTAGCGCAGGTTCTGTATCTGGCACTTCGCAGTAGATCTTGTGTGGTTTATTTTGAGCAACTGATTGCACAGATACCGAATTTCTTACTACATCTGCATTAATTAACAATGTGGAAACCATGCGAGATAATGACTGCACATCGCCCTCGTCTAAAGCTGCTCTAGCCACCTCAATGCCATCATTTTTGTAAGAGTACACAGCGTCTATAACCTGCCTAATATACTTGTTCAGAAACTATTATATTCGTCCACTTTTGGCCGATTCTCTGCGTTGCCTGGTAAAGTTTGTACAGAGAATACGAAGTTCAGCGAACGCCCGGTTATGGCCGACTGCAGCAGTAGCTGTCGGCCATCTTGAAGCTACTGATTTAACTGTACCAGATCAAACCAGCGAACGGAGAGACTGTGCCCGTTGCCGACAGTCGATTACACAAATTGTCCGTCCGCTTTAGAGATTAAAGTTAAGTTTGGTCATATATCACGATACCGGCACTAGACCATATAACTGACAAATCATTGAAGCAAAATAATGGTGCGTCAGGCATATTTCTTAGTGACGGGGTATTCTCAAAAGGTGCGGCATGATGTGTGATGATATGCAGATTTGGTTGAAGTAAAAAACCCAGGGCTGGAAAGAAATGATTTATGGGACTTCTTTAGTTAGTAGGAAAACAGTGGAAAAAACCATCAACATCACCACCAGTACCTTGCAAAGCTTCAAGGCTGCATCCTTTAGAGGGATGGGCTGAATGCCACGATTCTGGATTTGCTCCTCCACCTGTGCGGTCATGATGTCCGACCATGGCAGACCCTCACCTGAGCTTGTCCAATCCCCACAAGAGTTGCCTGATAAATTACCGTCAAGGCCTGAGCCTGTCAGAATGTCGTGTCTATTAGGGCTGTCACCACGCCCGTTAATGACGTCTCCAGCTTCACTCAAGGAGTTTTTTTTATTAAGTGCGTTATCGTCAGAGTATAGATTATCTATGCTGTCGGCGACTTTGACACTTTTTGCATTCAACTATGGACCACTGCCAATGCGATCTCGAGCGTTGAGTGACACCTTACAAATTAGCTCCGCTCGAACCTGAACCTATAGTGGCATTTGAGTATCACCTGCTTGACACCGTGGTTGGGCGATACGACATATTCCTTTTTTTGCTCTTCGAAAGCGTTGTTCTGTCGGTTCAGATCTTGCGGAATTTTTAAACGTTAGGCTAACCGTCCTGCTTCACCAATCTCATGACTCAGCAATGCGCTTCTGGCTTGTGATCTCGTACGGTAGCGATAGCGTCCCGCTTCCTCTGGGGTAGGATCATCTGTCCAAACGGTCGCGGACCAACTGTTGTCGTCCTCTCGTCTCACTCTTCGTTCACCCGGTTTGTCTTTATTTTCACTCATTTTCATGTTCGTCTTATTCTGTTTATTGTTCAACAAGGCCGCTTCAACGCGGCCTTGCGATAATTTATTAGGAAGGTTTTGGGGTCCATGAAGTACAGTACGCGGTTGCCGCAACTAAAGCAGCTGGAAACACGGCGCACGCACCCGCTTCTTTGGATTCTGCTGTTACAAACAGCGCGCAATTTGCACAATTCTTATCTTCAAATTCTGACTCAACGACGTACTTTAACGCCTTAGCAGTTGGAGACTCCAGATCTACCATTGGTGTGTCAGCGGCCTGTGATGGTAAGGGCGCCACTAGCATACCGATCGGTACAGCAGTGACACCTTTCACCATCAATCTACTGAATTGTCTTCGATTTACATTACTCATAAACGCTCTCTATGTTTTGATTAACTTAAGGTAAAAAGTCTTGTAGTCCAGTGATTGAAACCTATTTTTCGCTCGAACCGCATCATCGGAATGATTTACACCTACGTTGTCCCGACAACGAATTAAGTCTCGTACCGCACGTATTTTCAGTTAACGAATATAGGTTGTGGTTTATTTTTCAAGTCAAACGATGAACATAAATAGCATCATTTATTATGTTCACAAAAACGCTACGTGACGCTGTTATAAAGTTCACATCCTAGGCATTACTATTAAGCCTCGAAAAATAGGTTTTAAAAAAAATTGACATGAAACTATTGACTTACATTGCCACTACGATCGTCAGTGGCAACACTAGCGGTCTATGAAGACAACGCATACTGGCACTGGACTACACCCTGAAAAAACATTGAACCGTTATAATGGTAAAGACCGGATTGAGCGCCCAGCCTTCGTATCTCTACACCGCTAATGACGCTCCACCAAATGAAATATACTAGTCAATTAACAGTTTACTATGATGGTGCATGTCCCCTTTGTTCTCGAGAGATTGGTTGGTATCAAAAACAAAAAGGTGGCGATACAATTTCATGGCTCGACGTCAGCGAATCAACTAGCGAGTGGGTCTCACCACAACTTTCCACTTGCGATGCGCTACGGAGACTCCATGTAAAAAAAGTGGATGGAACATTTGTGAGCGGCGCTGCCGCTTTCTCTGCTTTATGGTTAGAATTACCGCGCTTCAAAATGCTGGGGTTGTTTATTGGATTGCCATTTATGTCGAGCATCGCGGAATTCACGTACCGTCTGTTTTTGAAAATTAGACCTTCGATGCAGCGAGCATTTAAATAACAGAGATAGTAAGTCACGCAAGGACGACATCGCTCCACACGGGGAAATTACAAATAGGTGACTGGTACCATCAACCACCAACGGCTTCTACGACACAGTAAACGAACCACCACAAAGGCAGTTCCTAAATATTAATGCATCTATTTGGTCCCGCACATAGGAGCAGGCACAATCGCTACACTTTGGGTGCTGAAGAGAGCAGATGATACTGGCTCATCGCCATAACTTACGCTGACCTGGCCATTCGAAATTTCGGAACCTGATACACGAATATTGCCTAACTCACTTTTTGGTAACGTATCATCTACGTCTAACGTAAAGCTAACTGATGTATCAGGGGACAATTTCTTTATTCCAACTGACAACATTCGTTCTCCATCATTCACCTTGTTTTCTGCGAGCAAACGCACTTCGCCCTCTCGTACTTCAAATGGTTGGAATACTTCAACTCCGGCTCCGTTAGCAGTCGTATCAAATATGAGACGACCAACGCTACTAGTGAGATCAATTTCTACAATAATATTCTCAAAATCACATTCACCTGTGTTTTTGATAACAAATCGATCTTTGGGTGCACTTTCTACAAAGTTAACGACAATATCGGCTCGCGCAGGCCCCCACGAACATGGCAGCGATGACAAGCATCGGATATATGAATTTACTCATTTGTATTCCTCTAAAGTTTTATTCGAAATCATGGTGCTCAATCTAGGGATAAAATTCCTAAATATTGTGCAAACATTGAATTGCTTTTTAAAATAAATTCGTCTGTGGCTCGACTTTTCTAACCTGTCGTCTCTTGGTTTTTTTACGCGAACCGTGTGCTTTTAATACGGTTTCGCTAGCCTCTTTTCCTTCTGTGCTTTTTCTTATCGAAAAGACCTGATCTTTCATGGCCTTTGATGCCATTTGAAAATCAACAATTGGGGCGGGGTAATCACCAAGCGGCTCTGAATCATGATTAATAATATCTTCCACACTAAAATCAGCCAGCTCAGCAATCCACTTCTGTATGAATTGGCAATTTGGATCCTGATCCAAGATTTGTTTGGTTGGGTTGTACACTCGAATAGTATTGATGCCTACTACACCAGCCTGCATTTGAAGTTGAGAGAGATGGATGCCAGGCTCATAGTCTAGAAAAATGCGCGCTAGTGAGGGATGTATAGTGCGCCAGCTCAAATGAAGCGCATAAATAGCAAAGCTCACGACCATGGCCCGCATACGGAAGTTTATAAAACCAATTGCCTGCAGACATCGCATGCAAGCGTCAATCAACGGGAACCCTGTTTGACCATAAAACCAGGCACGTAGCTTAAAAGGGTCGTCAATGTACTGTAGATTTGCATAGGCGGGATTAATAGCAATGAATTCGGTTGCGGGCACTGACTCCAATCGTTGAATAAAGTGATCATGCCAGTGCAGCCTGGATGTAAATGCCCGCAAACTTTTACCCCATTGTTTGGCAGAGCTATGGTTTTGATCACGATGGTGTTGTTGCGCGCGGGCCGTGGCTTTAAATATTGTGCGCAAGCTTATAGTTCCCCAGGCAAGGTGCACGCTTAGCCGCGAGCCACGTTCAAACGCGGTGTTAGGTGACGATATACCACCAGAATACCCTTCACCACGCTCATATAAAAACGATCGCAGATCAGCACGTGCCTGCGTTTCTGTTACTGTCTGTAGCTGATCAAATTGTACAAGCGATACACTGCTCGGGTCATAAAAACAGGTGTGATCCGGAATAGCCTGATTCTCACACACCATTCGAATATCGTTCGGAATAGAAACGCAGTCCGGTGCGGGCAAGACGGGAGGATCAATTAGCCTTTGCTTAACAACAGTCTGACGCACATCTCGATCTTGCATACGCCGGATGACGCCTGTTTGAGGAAACTCAATCCATGATATTTGCTTGGTGTGACACCAGTGCGCTAGTGATTTGTCGCGCTGGTAAGTCCAGTCGTTACCCGTTTCTTCATGACTGTAAATTGCATCGAAAAGAGTTTGTTCATATAAGCTCGACAGAATATCCTCTACGGTGCCACACTCGATGTAAATATCACTTTTAATCGCTCTCAGGCGCTCACGCAGATTACCAAGCGCTTGATGCCAGGCATACACATGCATTGCCGAATAGTCTGACTGAGCAATTAAATCTGGTTCGAAAACAAACACCGGAATTACAGCCGAGTATGAATTGAGCGCAGCGGTCAGCGCTTCATTGTCGTGTAAACGAAAATCGCGTTTTACCCACCATACAGCCGTATTGTTACCGCGGCTGGTTACCTTTGCTTTATTCTGCAAATCATCACTCATTATCCTTTCCATCTCACACATTAGACCACTCAGTGTGACGCTGATGTGCGCGAGCGTTTCTGTTGCTGTTTACGACAACGCTCGCTGCAGTACACTATCTGTGGCCATAAGCCACGTTGCTGCCATTTTTTGCGATTATGGAACGATCTTTCGCAAACAGGGCACGTCTTCACTTGAGTTTTTAGCTTGTCGCTCATTGGTTAAAAATACTTGATGACTTGCGTGTGTGTTTCCAAAAATTTGAAAAACTCTTAATGGGCCCTGTCGGATTTTCGTAGCACCAGTCTCTCGCGTCGCGCTCGCCAGGCCAATGAGCAGTTGCGGGGTACTCGCGGGTCAACAATTTTATATGATCAATCCCCTTGGGAAACAACTGGTCCCGACTGCCCACAAAAATACCGAGCCCATCAATAGCATCTGCCCAGTGTTTGATAAATTTCCATCGTAATGGACTGAGTGCGAATTCGCGGTGCGTGTCAGGATCAATCCACAGGATTCGCGTACCTTTTTGTGTTCTCTGCCATTGGGGGTCAAGATTCCAAATAGAGTACAGAAACACTGGCTCATCACTCTGACGCAGAGGGTCGACAGTGCTCTGCGGGAACTCATTGGATAACGTTATATCAGTGCAAGCCTCCAGCACAGAGGGTACGGCACAATTGGCGAGCACTTCGTAACTCGTGTCGAGAAAAGTACCGTATTGCTCTTTACCACTAAAGCGATTGAGGTTTTCCTGATTGGCAATGTATTTTCGGTGACTGAACGTGCCAGCTACCCACTGCCAGCTCAAAGTGTTACTGGCTAAATCACCGTCAAGCAGATGATAATACAACCAACGAGCAGGCTGGTACCAATGAGTACGGCTTGTGTTGCAGCATAGTGCAGCTACCCACATGCGAGCGTGATTGTGCATGTAGCCGGTATTTTTAAGCGCTACCAGGCACTCATCTATTGTCTCGATGCCAGTACAAGCTTCTGCAATTGCCACAGGTAGCTGGTCGCTGCACACCGGTTCTTGCGTACGCTGTATATCGCCGAATATATCACTACCATTGACTTGCCAAACCCGATGGAAATACTCGCGCCAGGCTAATTCTGTGAGAAATTTTTCGGCATCACCGCTGTTGTATTTTTCGAGTACCACGTTCGCTACTCTCTCGGTACTAATAATGCCGTGAGTAATAAACGGGCTCAGATAAGTTACTGACCCTTGTAGATAATTTCGGGTACCCGCGTATACCACCGGGTCAATTTCGGCGATTCGTTCATACAGAGTTTTATGATCGACAAGAAAATTAGGTAACATAATAATATGAAATATTCACACTATATTTTGACATCATGATCGGATGAAAGCACTTCTAATTTTTCCCCATCAGTTGTTTGAACAACATCCGGGTTTCGCATCAAAGCCCGATCTGGTTGTACTCTCTGAAGATCCGCTGTTCTTTGCAGATAAGATCTGTACAGTAAATTTTCATCGACAAAAACTGATGCTTCATCGCGCCAGCATGCAACACTTCGCAGATGCCTTGAGATCTCAAGGCCACCCGGTGCAATATTTCGAGGCGGTGGACAATAATTCCAACTTGAGCTCTGTGGTGAATTCTCTTGCCGAAAAAGGGGTAACCCATGTTTCAGCGTCTGATGTTGCAGATTACGCGCTAGCACGACGACTAACGTTAGCCTGTACTGAATCAAACATCAGTTTGATTTGGTTGAGTTCTCCAGGTTTTATCAATACAACTGATGAAAACAGCACATACAGAGGAGGGAAAAAACGATGGTTTATGGCAGATTTTTACAAATGGCAGCGCCAGAGATTAGATATTTTAATTGATGGTGATAACAAACCTGTCGGAGGTAAGTGGAGCTTCGATGAAGAAAATCGGAAGAAACTACCAAAAAAGAAACTGGGGGAGATTCCGATGCTCTCTTTCGCTCCACAAGGGGTGTATTCAAAAAAGGCGAAGCAATACGTAACCGAACACTTCCCACAAGCACTGGGCAACAACACAGATTTGCTTTATCCAGTAACGCATTCTGATGCACAGGAATGGCTACATGTGTTTCTACACTCCAGGTTTGCCGAATTCGGCCCCTACGAAGATGCCATCGTTGAGGACGAAAACTGGCTGTATCACAGTGTTTTAACACCGATGCTCAATACCGGTTTGCTAACCCCCTCGCAAGTGATAAAACAAGCACTGGAGTACTCCACTGAATTTAACCCACCATTGGCAAGCGTCGAAGGATTTATTCGACAGGTGATTGGTTGGCGAGAGTTTATGCGGGCTACCTATGTTGACCTAAGTGTACCAATGAGAACCACCAATCATTGGCAACATCACCACAAAATGCCAGATGAATTTTATTCTGGCGCAACTGGTATCTTGCCAGTAGACAATGTCATAAAGCGGGTATTGGATACCGGGTATTGCCATCATATAGAACGCCTGATGGTGTTGGGTGGGTTTATGTTTCTATGTGAAATTGATCCCGACGACATTTATCGTTGGTTCATGGAATTATTTGTCGATAGTTATGACTGGGTAATGGTGCCAAACGCTTATGCAATGAGCCAAAATGCCGATGGAGGATTTATCACTACCAAACCTTATTTCTCTGGTTCCAACTACATACGCAAAATGAGCCACTATCCAAAAGGAGAATGGTGCGATATATGGGACGCTCTATATTGGCGATGGATTTTTAAACAGGCAGACCATTTAGGCAAGAACCCGCGATGGGCTATGATGGTTCGAACGGCTCAACGTATGAATGAGGAACGTAAAGAGTTTTTACTATCCACTGCCGATAATTACCTGCGTCAGTTGCATAATTTATAGTTACTTCTGGAAAACCCGATTCGTTTTTCACATCAAGTTCATGACAACCGCTAACGCCTGTTTATAAGAAGGCCAATTGAAAACAGACGAGTGAAAACATTTTTAATAGTTTTGCGGTCAAGATCACTCTGAAGTTTTTATGATCTCTAAAAGGTTCTATCAAAAGCTCCGCTAACTGCATTGTTGAATGCAGTGAGTGATCACTCGAGTTTGCCAGGTTACTTGGTGTTCATCCACTGATGTGAACAACGAATCACATCGCGTTGATACTTTGGTCGCCTCAGGTCGCTTGATGAATTTTATTCAAAAAACCTGTGATTCATCGATTGCTTGCATTAGGGAAGCGCGAACCACAATTTCCACCGAAAGGGGAACAACCGATGGACACCAGTTTTTTATACAGCCTTTCTGCAGAGACGCTTGCGCGAATACAGTTCGCATTCACGGTGTCATTTCATATTATCTTTCCGGCTTTCTCTATTGGCCTGGCAAGCTACCTTGCCGTCTTGAATGGACTATGGCTCGTTAAGAAGGAGCAGCAATATCTAAGGCTATTCGAATACTGGAAAAAAATATTCGCGATTGCGTTTGGTATGGGAGTGGTTTCCGGCATAGTAATGTCCTATCAATTTGGTACCAACTGGAGTGTTTTCGCTGACAAAACCGGTCCGGTGCTGGGACCGCTCATGGCCTATGAAATATTGTCTGCGTTCTTTTTGGAAGCGGGCTTTCTCGGCATAATGTTATTCGGTCGCCATCGGGTTGGGCCAGGGCTGCATATGTTCGCAACAGCAATGGTAGCCTTCGGTACCTTGATGTCAGCGACCTGGATCTTGTCGGTCAATTCATGGATGCAAACCCCCGCGGGTTACTCGATCAACGAGGCCGGACAGTTTGTACCAGAGAACTGGTGGGCTATCGTCCTGAACCCCTCTTTTCCGTACCGACTGCTGCACATGAGCCTTGCTGCTTTTTTAACGGTTGCCTTTGTCGTTGGAGGTGTAGGTGCATGGCATATGTTGCGCGGGCACACAGGGCAAGCCACCAAAACCATGTTCTCAATGGCGATGTGGATGGCTGCAATCGTCACCCCTCTACAAATCATTGCAGGAGACCTGCATGGCTTAAACACACTGGAACATCAACCGGCTAAAATCATGGCCATGGAGGGACACTACGACAGTTATCCGGAAGGCGCCCCACTCTATCTTTTCGGCATACCCAACCCCGACGAAAAGAGAATTGACTACGGCATAAAAATACCCAAGGTATCGAGTTTAATTTTAAAGCATGATCTCAACGCACCCATGGCGGGTCTTGATACGATACCGGATGAGAATGAACCTCCTGTCACCATCGTATTTTGGAGTTTTCGGGTAATGGTCGGTATCGGCTTTGCGATGTTAGGGGTTGGACTCTGGAGCCTGTGGGCACGTTATAAAGCGAACCTGTACGACAACAGATGGCTACACCGAACCACTGTGTTACTCGCACCCACTGGCTTTATCGCGGTATTGGCGGGCTGGATCACTACCGAAGTCGGTCGTCAGCCGTTCACGGTGTATGGCGTGTTGCGGACCTCAGATTCACTCGCACCGATTGCTGCACCTGCGGTGGCCACATCACTGCTGGCTTTTATCGTGGTGTATTTTTTTGTATTCGGCGCCGGCGTACTCTACTTACTTCGTCTGATGAGTAAGCCACCATCTTTGCAACAAGAAGCGCTAAGACAGGGACCGATTCGTACTGCAGGATCTATACATGCTGCAAAGATCTCTGCACTACCTTCTGGGGTTGAAGGGGGGCGTGCATGACTATCGATCTACCTTTCATCTGGGCAATGATCATCGCTTTTGTGGTGCTGATGTATGTGGTACTCGACGGTTTTGATCTCGGTGTCGGGATCCTGTTTCCACTGGCAGGAAGCAGTGAAAACAAAGACGTCATGATGAACTCGGTCGCACCGGTATGGGACGGCAACGAGACTTGGCTCGTGATGGGCGGGGGTGGGCTGTTTGCGGTTTTTCCTCTGGCCTACGCCACGCTGTTGCCTGCCTTGTACATGCCACTGATGATCATGTTACTTGCGTTGGTGTTTCGCGGTGTCGCGTTTGAGTATCGATGGCGTGCCAGGCGTTTTAAGTTTGTCTGGGATCTCTCGTTTTTTGCAGGCTCTATCACTGCCGCCTTGATGCAAGGTATTGCACTGGGGGCGATGGTACAGGGGATAGAAGTTGAGAATCGAGCTTACGCCGGTGGCTGGTGGGATTGGTTATCTGCTTTTTCAGTGATGACAGGAGTTGCTGTCGTCACCGGGTACACCCTGCTGGGAGCCACCTGGCTCGTGATGAAAACCACGGGTGAGTTACAGGAAAAGATGCGCAGAGTATCTTTTCTATCAGCTACTTTGACGTTGTGTTTTATCAGCGCGGCGAGTGCGATTACACCGTTTATGAATCCTGTCTATTTTGAGCGTTGGTTTAAAGTGCCCACTATCTACTTTAGTTTAATCGTGCCTGCGCTCCTTCTCTATATGGCGTCCAGTCTATACCGTGGATTAAAACACAAAAGCGACTACTCACCTTTCTTCTCAGCACTTGCCATCTTTGTGTTGAGTTTTATTGGCATAATAATCAGCTTCTACCCCTACATAGTGCCCCCGTCTTTGACAATACAGGAGGCAGCGGCACCCGCCAAAAGTTTGTTGTTTACGCTATACGGGACGGTTGCGCTGATACCACTTATTCTAGGGTACACAGCACTTGCCTATTGGGTTTTTAGAGGAAAAATTGATCCTGCAGAGGGCTACCATTGAGCATTTGGCAACACTCTAGTGTGAAACGAATCGGCTGGTTTATTGTGATCTGGGTTATCAGCGTTCTGGCGCTGACAGCGGTAGCCTACGTGATCAAATTGATGATCCTGTAGCGGCTCGCGGTGAGCAGTGTAGTGCTCTACACTCACAACGGGTAACAAAAACTATCGTATAGGCTGCGTACTGATACGGCGCTTTCATAATATAAATTGGACCACTGAAGACGCGCTATGACTGAACCAAGCGATGTGGATATTTCCAGAATCATCGAGATGGCCTGGGAGGATCGTACTCCGTTCGAAGCTATTGAACAGCTCTATGGGTTGGACGAAAAGCACGTTATCGCATTAATGCGTAACCAATTGAAGCCCAATAGCTTCAAGCTTTGGCGTAACCGAGTGGCAGGCCGAAAAACCAAGCACCAAAAGCTACGCCATCCAGACATCAGTCGTGGTTACTGCCCAACACAGTACAAACGCAAATAAAACGGCGCTGTGATTGTCACCGAGTAATCCGTTGGATAGAAGCTTGAAAAGTCCTGACGGACACCGCTGTACTACAGGTTAGTGGAGATTGATGCTATTCATACAACAAGACAATTGGGAGAAGTGCAATGAGTTTTGAGAATATTGTAGAGAAAGCGAATGCGGATATAGAGCAGTACGGCTGGTCGACGATGTACGTCGATGCTAATCGCGAGCGTGGTATGGAGTCGCTTTCTTACACAATTGGTTTAGATGAGACTTATGATCATCCTGAAGTTATCGTCTTTGGACTCCCCGCGGAAACAGCCCACAATATACTGAGCGCTATCGCACACGCCATCAAAGAGGGAGAGTCAATGCCCTTGCATACACCGGTAGAGAATATTCTCGGCGGTGACTTCAATGTGATCTTCAAGCCACTAGCCTCCGAAGCGTATGCTGATTACCTGAGCGTTGCAATAAGTAGCTACCGCTCTGCAGAATTCCGCACACAAATCATGTTTTGGCCAGATAAAGAGGGTTACTTACCCACAGAGGATAGTTACAGCATTCAAGGGCAACTCACTGCACTAAAACTTATTTCTACATCTGAGAAATTGGATGTGTTAAGCCTTAGAGATGGCAAAAAAATGCACTAGGCAGCGTATTTTCTAAAAAATCGAATCCACAGCCTCACAGCTCAAAAATAAGCCACATTCCACAATAGCTGAAACCCTGGTGCCTTCATCAGCCGTGTGCTTTTCAGAAAGCAGACGGTCAGTCACGTTTGACGTATGGCTGGAATTGGCCGTCAGCGACCGATGCGTACCCTATATCGGTCACCATTGATCATGTGGATTCTACCATTGGCTGATAATGGGCGCTGTTGCCAAAGCGGTCTGTCAGATTAGTTGAAGTTCTACTTGGATATTGCGTCTAACACTAGCCCTCGTTAGACAGATTAGTAGAAGAATTACCTGCAGAGCGACTCGATATACTCATAGTCTAGAGGTGGAATATCAACGTCAAACGATCCGGTTTCTATTATCTGGGTAACCATCGCTGAAAATACAGCCATAGTGGCCTGATACAACGAACTTCCGACACTTATTCGTCGAACGCCACATCCCGCCGCATCTGCAACGGTTAACCCGCCATTCATACCGAAGAGTGCGTTCACCGGTCCTCCAGCCTCGGTGACAATCCGTCGAATCGATGACTCGTCTTTTGGGCCTGGAGCATAAAGGCAATCTGCTCCGACACTGGCAAAAGAACGCAATCTGTCTATAGATTCGTCAAGAGCTTCTTGCCCTTCATGCATCATTCGGTCAGCGCGTGCGCAGATAACAAATGAATCACCAAATTCCTTTGCGGCACCGACGGCGGCCTCGACACGTTCGGTCGCCAGACTTGCGTCATAGAATCCTTTATCCGGATCTCCCGACCAA
>CAYLZS010000036.1:0-2271 GCA_964388065.1 uncultured Granulosicoccaceae bacterium | reverse complement strand
GATCAGTTGCGGGATATATTGAGGACAGTTCCAGTCGATAGCGACTACGTCGATTGTGGCAATCCTTTCGGCTTTAGCCTGACCGCTGGTCAAAAGGTTTTCGCACAGATCGGGTTCCGCATCACTGGCGTGTTGCATAGTTAGTCGGCCCAATATTTTCAGTCTTGCGCGTCTCTCATAAGATTTGGGGGACAGGCACTTTAAAAAAAGAGCGAACAAGAGAGTTCTGTCGCTGTATTTCTGAGACTTAGATCTAAACCAATATTCTACTTGTGCCTCAAGAATTTCGTTCCTGAGTCGAAACAGTGCACAGTTCGTTGTGTGTTATTGACAAGGAAATTTTAAGTTGTTGAAATTGATAGCCTCCGCTCTTCTGTTGTTCACTTGTACCTCTCTAACTGCCGGTGATTGGGTTTCTCCGACTGACACCAAGTACATGAACCGCAACCCCGGCTTGTTCGCAAAATTCGCGGCTGCCAGATCTGTAATGGATGGCTACAGGGGCCGAAGTAGTGATCTAAACTACGTTGGATCTAATTTACAGGAGATCCTCAACCAGGAACCAGGCTTTGCCCCTGCTTACATGGAGTTCGGACGTGTCTATATCTCCCTTGCTCACACAAGCTATAAAAACTACAGACAAAAAGAGATGCATATCGCTGAGTGGGCAATAAACAAAGCAATAGAACTAGAACCTGAATATGCTGATGCGCATGTGCTCAAAGGTTATCTCTACACCAATATGAATCGCTACGATGAGGCGAAAAAGTCACTCGATAAAGCCGAAGAAATAGGAACAGAAATTCCATGGCTTCGATTAAACCGGGCTGAGCTGCTGGACCGCATGGGCAAACATGAGGAAGCCTTGTTACTGTATAAGCGAACTGTTTCAGAGGGAACCAATAACAAGACAGCGTATGTCGCGGCGCTCGAAGGTTTGAAATCGATAAGCACGCAACTTGGTCGATATGAAGAAGCCAATGCCGCCTACATTCAGACCATTGAATTCGAACCAGAGTCTGCGTGGAACTGGGGGAACTATGCCCATTTTCTTCTGTACTACTATAAGGATACTGACGGCGCGATAGAAAACGGCAGAAAAACACTGAGTATCATGAATTATGGCGCTGCTCGTATGACACTCGCGAGTTCGCTTTATACAAAATGGGTTGCATTAAAAGCTGAAGGCAAACTAGAAGAAGCACAGGCTCACTTCGATGAGGCAAGCACACTGTTTCCCGACACCACATCGATAGAACAAAGGTTAATCGGTTTTCCACATCTAAGACATGTGGCAACTGAACTGGCGATTCAAAGTTACAAAACAAACCCACCTGGCGTTCTGCTCCGGGACGGTACGATTAGTTCCCGTTGATATAAGTGGTGAATCCCCAAGTGGGACAGTCACTATAAAACACTACGACGCCTATCCCCGTATTTTGTACTAACAACTCAAGATACCACGACTAGAAATACCAACAGCATAATCAATAAAACACCAATGGCCAGCGCGTTACTTGTTGCTTTTTCCTTCTTTAACAGCAGCAAACGGGACAGTCACTATTAAGAGAGAATTCGTGAAATCGATCTCGTTGTAATGAATGGTTGTGGTGCAGTATTCATACACGTAGTTAGCAGTAGAAGTATCGGTATGACAAAGCCCCGAAAACAACAAATCTCTTTAGAAGCCACTCCCTTCTATCACTGTGTCTCACGATGTGTAAGACGCGCATATTTATGTGGGTATGATCGACTGACAGGTCGTACCTTTGAACATCGAAGAGAACAGATAGAGAGAGATATCCTGCGCTTAGCGTCTGTGTTTTTTATCGATGTGGCTGCGTATTCAGTGATGTCCAATCATTATCACGTTGTCCTGCATGTTGATCGGGATAAATGCCTGAAAGCCTCAGCGAAAACTATTGCACAACGTTGGCATCAGATATTTTCAGGTAAAGAGGTGTCAAGGAAATTCATAGATGGTGAGTACATTGAGCCGTATGAGAGAGGGCAGCTCGATTCGCTGATAGATAGGTGGAGATTACGACTGCACGATATTAGCTGGTTCATGAAAGTGCTGAACGAGAATATAGCAAAGCGGGCAAACCAGGAGGATGGTTGCTCAGGGCATTTCTGGCAGGCACGTTATAAATCACAAGCGTTACTGGATGAGCAATCAGTGCTGAGTGCGATGGCGTATGTAGATCTGAACCCTGTCAGAGCAGCGATGGCTGAGACACCAGAACAGTCAGATCACACCAGTATCAAGCT
>CAYLZS010000035.1:0-1824 GCA_964388065.1 uncultured Granulosicoccaceae bacterium | reverse complement strand
GCACCGCCGACAGGCCCTTATTCCACCAGTCTTAACGGAATCTCTACCGCGTTTACCAAGGACAGAATGCCGCCCCCGGATTGCATCATCACTACCGTGCATGATGCACATTCAGATGCGAGCCTTTCTTTTAATCTCACTTGCTAGGATTTCATCAAAGGTCTAATGTAGGCACTGGCTATGGTGCTATTAACGCCTCCGCACTCACGCATCTGTGGCGATACTTCTGAAGACAAAGACACCATCACGTTTGGTAACCTGGCAGCCAGCACCTCGGCAATCATCTGTTCGTGTGCGTTATTTACGTAAGCGTGCAACAGGCCCACGGCAATGCTCTCGTAGTTGGCATCGGCGAGTTCGTCTACCAGATTGTCAATGTCTTTGCGATTTAGCGGTATTAAAACAGCGCCTGTTGCATCCATTCGTTCTTCGAGCACATAACGACGATTACGCGGCAGCAGCGGAGGAGGCAGAGTTAAATTTAAATCATATTGCTCAAAGCGGCTTTCGGTACGCATTTCAATCACGTCCCGGAAACCCTTCGTGGTGATGAAGGCCGTTTTAGCGCCACGTTTTTCAATTAATGCATTGGTGGCAAGCGTAGTGCCGTGAATAATCTGACTAATCACCGAGGGTTTGACATCGGCATCAGCACACACCTGATGCAAGCCCTGAATAATCGCATCTTCGGGGGCCGAGTAAGTGGTGAGTACTTTGGTCGAAAATTGCCGTTCGGCGATTTCGAGTACTACATCGGTAAAGGTGCCACCGATATCCACACCCAATCGGGCTGCCGAGTTTGTCATTTCGCTCTCTCCTGCTCAATCAGCGAGAATACGGCACAATTACGATAAATACTAATTATTATGTTGGATCGTTATGATAGTTATTTGTTATCTTCTCTTTTTGGCATTCGAGCGAAAATATTGTGGCCCGCATCAACATCAAACAACTCGAGGCTTTTGTACAGGTCGCAGATCTGGGGAGCTTTCGTGGGGCTGCAGCTGTGCTCAAAACAACCCAACCCAATATCTCTGCCCGCATCACAAGACTGGAAGAACAACTGGGACAAGCCTTAATGGAACGGGATGCCGGTTCAGTGCGCCTGACCCAGGCAGGGGCACTACTCTTAAGCAAGGCGCGCAATGTTATCGATTCACTTGATGATTTGATGGCCACTGCAGGTGCCACCGGGTTGTTTGAAGGTACACTGCGACTGGGTGTTACAGAAATGATCGTGCACTCCTGGCTTAGCAATTACCTCAACGCGCTCAGAAAAAAATTTCCAAATTTAAAAGTAGACCTTACGGTAGATCTTTCATCCAACCTGACCACGGCGCTTTTTAACCAGTCAATCGACCTTGCACTTCAGAATGGACCCTTCAGCCAGCATACGTCGGGAGAAATCAAACTGGGGAGCTATGCAATGGTCTGGGTCGCTTCACCTGAGCTCGGCCTTAAAAAGCGCATCTCCTCGTTAAAGCCGATAATCAAACACCCCATCCTTACGTATCCCAAACAGACACTTCCCTATAAGCAAATAGAACAGCACCTGTTCAATGAGCCGGACGCCTATCTGGTTCCTTCAACCAGCCTGGCGGCTTGCCTGAGAATGACGCTCGAAGGTCTGGGCGTTGCCTGTTTGCCTCACGCAATGGTCGCTACAGAAATAGAACAAGGGCAGCTTATGGAACTTCACTATAAGTGGGTGCCCGATGCGCTGTCGTTTGATGCTCGCTTTCATGCAGAAAAAGCGCCCTATCATCTACACCAGGCGGCAGAGTTGGCAAGTGAGATAGCGAGCAGCTAACCTGCATTATTCAT
>CAYLZS010000034.1:0-5169 GCA_964388065.1 uncultured Granulosicoccaceae bacterium | reverse complement strand
GTAGAAACGGATTTTGCACTGGATAACGAAGTCTGGCTGGTACCAACACCCGGCCACACACCAGGCCATGTGGCGGTACATTTAAAATCTGCCGGAATGGAAGCAGTGATGATTGGTGATGCCATGCATTCCCCGCTGCAGTGCATTCACCCCGAGTGGTCAGCTAAGCCAGACGCAGACCCGATTCTTGCTACTCAAACGCGAACCAGTTTGATTGAAAACTGTATAGCACAGGATCATCTTGTTTTAACTTCTCATTTTCCATTGCCATCTGTTGGTAAATTAACCGGGGCCGGCGATGGATTCGGGTTTACCTTTAGTGCTTAACATACGATCACTTTATCTCTTAAGTTACTTTTGTCCGCTAAGGAAACAGTCTGGCGGATAGCTCATGTGAGTTATCAAGCTTCATTGTTGGCATGCAGTTATAATGAATCTGTCGAATCTTAGATGTTACCGCGAACTGTCAGATTAGAAATCAATCAAATTGCCATCAGATATTCTATCCATTGTACTTGCACTGATCACCTGCCCGGTGTTTCTGCTATGGGGCATGAAGTCGAAACTCATTGTTGCCAAAACGGTAGAACGCATGAAAACCACGGGGCCTGAGGCGCAGGTATTTGAGGTGCCCTACGCCGGCCATTGTCCCCGGCTTGAGAACGACGAACAGATCAATGCGGTGCGAGATTTCCTGATTGGGCGATAAATCTCGGGTATTGATTAAAGAGGCAGCCATTGCCTTCGACAGCACAACCTGCGTTGTAGCTACCGCTTGCACCAATAACAATCTTTCAAATTCAAACAGCACAACTTGATAAACTGTAAGCGCGTAACGAAGGATACAAATGGCGGAGCAAACCCTTTTACAAAACTGGCAGTCGCAAGTCGGCAGGAAAGTTGGCACCAGTGACTGGCTGACTATCGCATTCTGCCTATGCTTACTGAGTTCGTTGAATAGACATTAATAATGTCCGGACTGGAAAACGACATTTCCTTCCTGATTCACAACAAAAAGTTGATGAGCTTCATCCAGTAATGGTATCTGATAGCGCTCAAATTGAGTTTGCAGTACTTTTTTACTAACGCTATGAGTACGCTCTTTGTTACTTCTAAAAATAGTGTCTTCCGGTGCAATGAACACAATCAGGGTCACGAGAGCGTGGTAGTTTTGAGCTAGTGTGCTGATAATCGAACGGAAGTCTTTACGAAGATTTGTGGCATCCCATACAACATCGCTCTTATTTCTTAAATTTTCCCTAAGCTGGTCTTTTGCAAATTGAATGATTTGCCCTTTATTTTTCTGCGAGCCTCGGTCATTGTTAAACTTCTCCCGTAGTTCATCCAGTGAGATCAGCGCATAGTCAGGGTAATATTTGGAAGTGTAAGTAGATTTCCCTGAACCGCTGGGGCCACACAGAACCACCACATGTGAATGATTATCGCGGTGTTCGTAGGTGGTCGCAATTGCTTCCTCCGCCATTGTTATTTTGCCTGACTCGAGCTGTTGTACTGCATGTCCAAAAACATAGTTTTGCGCTCTGCCTGATAACCCTTCCAGTGATTGTTGTAGCGAAGTTCGAATATCACTTTCTCTACCCCAGAGCTCATATTCATGGGCAAACATTCGATACTCTTCCATATGCTGCAGCTGAAGCTCAACGTCCGGGCAAATTCGACCGCGCACATCTGCAATCTCGAGCCAGTAAACCAGCTCGGTATCTACTTGTCTGGCGTGTAACAGATAATCCGGCTTTGGTTTGTTCCTCACCACCAGGATTTTAGGTGTATGGTGTTCTGCAACTAAATTTAAAATTGACCACATGGTTTCAAACTCAAGGCCTAAGCCAGGCAGCTTGAAAGCAAGATATGACGCCCCGTAGTACGCATGCTTTGGCGCACCTATCCGTTGTTTTCCATCTGCTTCATATGCACGTGTACGCTCGGGTTTTGCGATGTCATGCAACAACGCAGCTAAAACCAGAGCCTGTCGTCTGGTTCCCTGTATGTGTGTGGCTTCATTCGCAAGAATCTTGTACAGCTCTTCAAGCACCATGCCTGTATGTATGTGTACATCACCTTCGGCGTGCCACTCGCTATCTTGCGGTGTGTTTTTTAGCCGATAAAGCCAGTCAATATGTTCTCCCAGAGCACTAATGCACTCATCAATATCAGGGGTTGCATGCCTTGCGAGACCTGCCAGCCATTCACTTATATTAATCATCAGTTTCTTCTAAACCGTTAGGAATCACTTCTTTGTGCATCCAGTGCTTGTCAGTCTGCACATGATTTGTGCGCACCCACTTCGCAACGCAGGACCTAAAATCACCGTAGTAAAAGGCCGCTTCTTTTCTAATGACGTAACCCTCTGATCGGGATTCATCTATCACTATTTCCCGAATAAGTGATTCACTCCACGGCCCGCAATATATTACCGGTACCGGTCGAATATTCAGCATGTCAAACCATTCAAGAGTGTCCGGCCAGCTCAAACACTGATTTTTATTATTCCAAATAGAAAAGCCGTAAAAATAGCTGAGTAGATCAACGTATGCCACAGAGTGACGAGCATACAGATTCTCCCCGCAGATTCTCCATCCGGCGGGAATATCATGTGCAAATCCACTGTGCCACTGTTTAAGCCAATCTCTGGATGAATGATGTCTGCTGTCGAGAGACCGGGCGTGCGAATGATCACTATAGAGTGAAGTGTTTTCACCATCCATTTTTTCGCTTACAACAACATTGTGACCATCAAACGAAGTAAGTGATGCTGTTGTAATATCATCGTCACTCACACCAGGGGACCAGGGCAGATGCGGTGTACGCGGGTACTTAATATAATTACTCATTTTTAATTACCATTAGAGCCCATGGTTTTACCTAAGGCTGTTTTTCTGCTTCCAACGTTCTAACACCAGTGATTCCGCTTTGGTCGGCAGACGATTGCGCTTACCTCGTACCTGGCATACCGTACGGTGTTTGCGGTGGACTTCTATTGTTAATACCTTGTGTTCGCCATCGCAGTCGCTCATGTCCATTGTATAGATCGCACTCATTCCACTGGAGCAAGAAGACGCATAACTGGCAACGCAATGCTTTTGCTTGCGTCCCTCAGCGACCAGTTCTCTGCTTGAGAGTAGCTCTCGTATGGACCATACGCGGCCTTTGCCAGCATTAGTATTGCCTTCGACGAATTTATAATCTTCATCCATCCAACGGCTCCAGCGACTATCACCAGCTGTATGAGTAGCAACACCCAAACGACGATGCCATGCTTCTACCTGGGCTAACAAGGAATCTGCTGTTCTGCCTCGCATAGTAAAATTCGGTTGCGCCGGGCCGGTATTATGTAAGCGTCCATTTGCATCATATTCGTGCTGTTCTACATACTTTTCGTTCCAGATATAATCGATAATCGGGTGCACATGACAGCGATCCAGCATCGGGTTACCAACAAAGAATCTGATCACATTCATCCAGAAATCATCATCTTTAAAGCGTCTGCCAAGGTGAGTCGCTACAACTTCATCACACAACCGTGCATCACCGTCTAAAGACCGTACCTGTGCCCAGCGAATTGCCATCAACACCGTATAGTGACCAGGTGCCTGCAGATAGTGATGCGCCATCTTTTTAGTTAATGTGACTGGTAGTGCTTCAGCTGTTCTGATGTTGCAGCCACTACCCACATGAATAAACCAGCTTTGATGTTTCTTATTTTTTGAATACCAAACACTATCCATAAAAAGTGGAACATCGTAGCTGGCCAGTAAGTAACGCGCTAACGCGGCAAACTGACGGCGCGCATTGTGTTTCTGAGGACGCCATTGATTCAAAGGGCGTTTCCAACTCGCACGATGCGACACCAGCGCGACCACCCCTTGTATGTGTTGTATATCGCTCAGCAACCTGGACCGACGCTCCAGATGCAGTAAGGTCTGGAGCAGTTGCTTTGGTGCTTTGCAGCGCGTAAATCCGTTGTAGATTTCCAAAAGAACATCACTATTGATCTCTAAAGGATTAACCTCTCCCCGACTGATTTTTACGATCTGAATGCGAAGCTTACTCTCTCTGCTGTGTTGGCGTAGCCGCTGCATTGAAACAATTTCAACGTGTTTTTTCCGCTCGCGCTGTCTCTGCAGATCAGTTTTCTTTAAGCTCGGGCTGAAGCCATGATGTATGCACCAGGCTTTGTATGCGTCCCGTGTACGCAGGTTCAATCCTGCGATGTGTCGCAATAGTTTTGTTTCCTTGTATTGTTTTTCGGTGTCTTTTTCAGGAACTGCTTTCCTGTTTTTGTTTTTTCGCGCCATGTCCATTCCATCAACGTATCGTCGAACAAATACCATCGAAATCGATGATTTGAGCTGAATTTGAATGCGCAACTCGTACAGAGAGCTGCACAGACAGTGCATCAGTTCAGAAGTAAGAGTCGGAATTCCGCTACGTTGCGGGATGGAATGCCTCGCTACCAAAGTGATGGGCAGTGAAGGCTATCTGGATACAGCTAATCTGGTAAGACTTAGCTGTTGGCCGAAATCGCAGAGGCCGACAGTATGTGTTTTGCAAGACAACTCATTAATGACCTCCCTTTAAGTGGCCAAATGGATAGGAGCCGCGAACCTTATAAGTTTTTTACCGGTATTGCAACACCAGATGCAGAGATGATGTTCTAAATGTGTGGCCGAACAATATTTTCAGCGGGAAAATAGATGCGTCATCGGGGATACAGAAAGTTGAACCCGAATTGTTGCGCGACATCGGTACTGCAATCAGCAACAATACCCTTCGCTGTAGATGTATCTGCTTATCCGTGCAGTACCAATCAACATCCGCGAACAAACACCTGAACTCTTATACATCCTGAACCATTGCGGTGCTAAGTTGTTGGTGCACGAACTCGACATCGATTCCAGGGTGCCGGAGCCCAACGCTGTTGAACATCTTAAGCATCGATATTCAATTGGCGGGTCCACCGACAACGCAAGGGACTTTTCTGAACTGGCGAATCAAAGAGCACCCGATTCAATCTACAAAGGTGCTGAAGAAGACGTTGCCGTTATTTTATATACCTCCGGCACCACCGGTCTGCCCAAGGGCGCGATGCTAACTCATTTAAACATCGTACATTCAACGATGCACTTTGAATTATGTATGGAAATGGGT
>CAYLZS010000033.1:0-19036 GCA_964388065.1 uncultured Granulosicoccaceae bacterium | reverse complement strand
TACTTTGTTCGCAAGGGTAATCAGATTAAAAGTGATTTGGCCGTATTTTTAGTCCCTCTGGGTATTGCGGGAATCGCAGCAATCCTTTTATTACTGGAGCCGGATTTTGGTGCGACTGTTGTGGTTACCGCAACGGTTGTTTGTATGATGTTTGTTGCTGGTTGTCGCTGGTGGCACTTCCTGGTCACAATTGCGGTTGTTGTACCACTTGGTGTGGTAGCGATTCTTATTTCGCCTTATAGAAAAAGTCGACTGCTAAGTTTTGTAAACCCGTGGGATGATCCGTTTGCAACGGACTTTCAATTGACGCAATCGCTGATTGCTGTCGGCAGGGGTTCCTGGAACGGTGTTGGCCTTGGCAACAGTGTGCAAAAGATGGCCTATCTGCCGGAAGCACATACTGACTTTGTCTTTGCAGTGTTTGCCGAAGAGATGGGTTTTATTGGTGTCGCACTGTTGATTTCTTTGTTTGCAATGATTGTTGCGCGATGCTTTAAGATTGCCCGTGATGCTGACAGAGCAGGCCTTGTTTTCGGTTCACATATAGCAACTGGTGTGGGTTTCTGGTTTGGCTCTCAGGCCTTCATCAATATCGGCGCGAACATGGGAATTCTGCCGACTAAAGGGATCACGCTGCCGTTGTTTAGTTACGGTGGCAGTAGTGTGCTGGCAGTTGGCATTGCATGCGGTTTTGTTATGCGTGTAAACCGTGAGGTTGCGTTGCAAACCGAACGTGAGCTGGCGCGTGGTGTTGCCGATCGTATGGAAGCATTGTCTGCCAAAACGGCGGTGCAACATGTCTGATGCTACGGTGGTGATTGCAGCAGGTGGAACTGGTGGGCATGTCTTTCCGGCGTTGGCGGTCGCGACCGTTTTACGTGAACGCAATATTCCAGTGGTCTGGGTTGGGAGTGAGTCCGGTCTTGAAAATCGGGTGGTAGCGGATAACGGTATCCCGATACGCAAGATTGGTGTTTCACCTCTTCGGGGTGGTGGTTTGTTAAGAAAGCCTCTCGGTATGCTCAATCTTGTTAAAGCGATTGTCAGCTCGATGAAAATAGTGCGTCAGGTGCACGCAGGTACTGTGCTTGGTATGGGGGGATATGTTTCCGGGCCGGTTTGTCTTGCAGCAAAAATGAGTGGCTGTCGCATGGTTGTGCATGAACAAAATGCAGTGCCTGGCTTTACTAATCGCATTCTTAAACAGTTTGCCAGCAAAGTGCTGGAAGCAATTCCCAATACATTCGCAGCGGGTGGAAAAGTGACATGTACAGGTAACCCTGTGAGACAGGAGTTATTGGCAGTTGGTGAGCCGAGTGTTCGTTATGGTAGTCGTGATGGTGCGCTTCGAGTTCTGGTTATCGGTGGTAGCCAGGGTGCGCGTGCATTGAATCAGATTGTGCCTGAAGCGTTGGTGCTGGTAGATGAACCGCTTGAAGTAATACACCAGTGTGGGCCGCGATGGATAGACGAAACACAAGGACACTATCACGACATAACACACAAGTCTGAAGTGCGAGAGTTCATTGACGATATGGCGGAAGTTTACAGCTGGGCGGACATTATGATTTGTCGTTCCGGTGCAATGACTGTTGCGGAGATTGCAGCTATTGGACTGGCCTCAATTCTTATTCCTTATCCTGCAGCAGTTGATGATCATCAAACAGCGAACGGTACGTTTCTGGTTGATGCGGGTGCCGCGGTAATGATGCAGGAGAGTGAAATCACTGCAGTCGGTTTGGCCACTCAGATACGAAATTTCGACCGGGAGAAGCTTACGTTAATGGCAGTGAATGCGAGAAAAATATCAAAGCGTGATGCCACTGAGCGTGTAATTAAAGAGTTGACCGGAGCGGCAGCATGAGTGTGTCTGCCAACAATATCCAAAACTGGATGCGTCGCATCGACCACGTACATTTTGTTGGTATTGGCGGTGTCGGTATGGGTGGGATTGCCGAGGTTATGGTGAACCTTGGTTACAGTGTCAGTGGCTCAGATATGGCGCGCAATGCCCTGGTTCAAAGACTTGAGTCACTTGGCGCGAAGGTTTTTCAGGGTCACGATGTCTCTAATGTTGAAGGAGTTGATGTAGTGGTTGTGTCATCTGCGATTTCTGAAGATAACCCTGAAGTTGCTGTTGCAAGACAAAATCGCATTCCGGTAATACGGCGTGCAGAGATGCTGGGTGAGCTAATGAGGTTCAAGCAGGGCATAGCGATAGCCGGCACCCACGGTAAGACAACTACCACGAGCCTGGTGGCGAGCCTCCTGACTGAAGGTGGTATGGATCCAACTTATGTTATCGGTGGTAAGCTGAACAGCTCTTCTACCAATGCATACCTTGGACAGTCCGAGTGGCTGGTCGCAGAAGCCGACGAAAGCGATGCGTCTTTTCTTTCGTTACAGCCAGTGATTGCGATTGTTACCAATATTGATGCGGATCATCTGTCATCGTATGAAAACGATTTTGATCGCTTAAAAAATGCTTTTGTTGAGTTTTTACAGCATCTGCCTTTTTACGGATTGGCAGTCATGTGTATTGACGATGAAGAAGTAAGGGCACTGGTTGAGCGTATTTCAAGGCCGGTAATGACCTACGGCTTCAGCGATGATGCAGATGTGCGTGGTATGAATTTCAGACAGGATAAAATGAAGTCCTGCTTCGATGTTAAGTTACCCGATGGCACAGAGATGCGGCAAATTACACTCAACCTTCCGGGAAAACACAATGCGCAGAATGCGCTGGCGGCTGTTGCCGTTGGCTGGGAACTTGGTTTGCGTGCGCAAAACATGCGCCGCGCGTTTCAAAATTTTGAAGGTATTGGCCGACGCGCACAACCGTTAGGTCCATTGCCGCTTGAGGATGGACAGGCAGAGCTGTTCGATGACTATGGCCATCATCCGCGTGAAGTTGCAGCAACTCTTGTAGCAATTAAAAGTGGCCGACCAAACAATCGTCTGGTGGTTGTGTTTCAACCACACCGCTATACCCGTACACGAGATCTGTTTGATGATTTTACTGATGCGCTCTGCGATGCAGATGTACTGCTGCTCTGTGAAGTCTATCCGGCAGGCGAAGCACCAATAGCCGGTGCCGATGGTCGGGCGCTGGCTCGTGCTATCAGGCAACGCGGTGTAATTGATCCCATTTTTGTCGCAGATATAGACCAGATAGCTAAAACACTCGAAGGTGTATTAGTGCCAAATGATGTTGTGCTTACTTTGGGTGCGGGTTCTATCGGTGGTATCGCTGCCAGTTTGCCTGATCACTTTGCATCGCTGGAGAGTGGCAATGCCTGAGGTCGATTTTGGTCGGGTAGCGGTGTTGATGGGTGGCTGGTCTGCTGAGCGGGAAGTGTCTTTGTCCAGTGGTGGTCAGGTACTCGATGCTTTGCTGTCGCAGGGAATCGATGCATTTGCTGTCGATGTCGAACGTACTGAGCTAAGCAATGCACTGGTTGGCAAGTGCGATCGTGTATTTAACATATTGCATGGTACCTGGGGTGAAGATGGCCGCGTTCAGGGATTGCTTGATACGCTGGGTATCCCTTACACCGGTACCGGGGTTCTTGGTTGTGCACTTACAATGGATAAGAACTTAACCAAGATTGTATGCCAACAGCATGGTGTTGTAACACCAGCCTGGAAGATGGTCAGTAATGCAGATGAATGTGAAGCAGCGGCGCATGAAATTGGAGATAAAAACGGCTATCCGGTTGTTGTGAAGCCTGCAAAAGAGGGATCAAGTGTCGGGGTTTCTATCGCACGCGAAAATCAGTTGAATGAGGCTTATAGTCTTGCGGCGACATACGGTGATGTGATGGTTGAGCAGTTTATTGGTGGCAGTGAGATCACTGCGGCAATACTAAATGGTGTTGCCATGCCATTGATCAAAATTTCAACACCGCGTGAGTTCTATGATTTTGAAGCTAAGTATCAGGAAGACTCGACTGTTTATGATTGTCCATGTGGTCTTGCCTCAGAGTTGGAAAAGGAAATTCAATCCCACAGCGCTTAAGGTTTTTGATATTACCCGGTGCGAAATGTGGGGCAGAGTAGATTTTTTACTTGATGAAGCAGGCAATCACTACCTGCTTGAAGTTAATACAGCGCCTGGTATGACTGATCACAGTCTGGTACCTATGGCTGCTGCCGCTACGGGTTTGAATTTTCAGGAACTCGTTACTCAAATTTTGACAACCACAGTTGAAAATCAGTGAATAAAGTACATGTAAACAGTAACGTTGTAAGTGAGCATTCTTTACACGGAGATAGTGGCGCTTTAGCTCAACCGGTACTGCCGGTTGGTCAGGATCGAACACTGGCGGCCCTTGGGCGAGTGATGGTAATTGCTGTCTTCGCTTTTGTGGCTTTGTTTCTGATGCAACTCGCGCTGGATCATTTTAGAAATCCTGGTCGATTTCCGATTCGCAGTGTAGTGGTAGAAGGTGTGTACCAGTTTGCAGATAAGGGACAGATGCGAGATCGCGTGATGACACAGGCATCGCGTGGTTTCTTTAATCTTGATATAGAAGATATCCAGCGCAATGTGGAAGAGCTTCCCTGGGTTAAAAATGCTTATGTTCGTCGCGTATGGCCGGAGCGTATTACGGTTCATGTTGAAGAGCATAAGCCAGTGGCGCGCTGGGGTGATCGGTCACTGGTAACTGAGGGATTTAAACTATTTTCGCCACCGCAGTTAAAAGGTGCGGTGGAGCCTGAGTTGCAGGAATTGGTTGAGGGTTTGCCACTGCTGTACTCACCAGAGAGACGCCATGTATCTCTGCTCAGATTACTCAACGAAACCAGAGCTATGCTGGACAGAGTAGAAGCTCCACTGGAAGGCCTGGTAGAAGATGAGCGTCGCTCGCTCACGCTTCACTTAAAAAACGATGTGAAAGTAGTGATTGGTCATAGAGAAGTACAAAAAAGAATCAAAAGATTTTCTGAAATATTTCGACCCTACGTTGCCCCGGTATACGACGATATCGCGAAAGTCGATATGCGCTATACAAACGGATTTGCAATGGCACGCAAAAGTGCGGTTTCTGAAAAACTGAGGGTTCAATGATATGGCTTCTAACCAGGATCAAAGAATTGTTGTCGGTCTTGATATCGGGACCACAAAAATTGTTGCGATTGTGGCAAAAATTGTAGATGACGAACGTATTGAGATAATCGGTATTGGTCATCAACCATCGCAAGGTTTAAAGAAGGGTGTAGTAATCAACATTGAGTCGACTGTTGCGGCAATTCAGGATGCTGTAAACGAAGCGGAGTTGATGGCTGGTGTACAAATTCAATCGGTGTATGCAGGTATTGCAGGCAGTCATATAAAAAGTATGAACTCGCACGGTATCGTTGCAATCAGAGACGGTGAAGTAACGGCCGGTGATGTTGAGCGTGTCATAGATGCAGCTAAGGCGGTAGCAATTCCCGCTGATCAAAAAATGCTGCATGTGCTGCCGCAGGAATTCATTATTGATAGCCAGGAGGGAATCCGTGAGCCTATTGGTATGTCCGGTGTAAGACTTGAAGCCAAAGTTCATTTGGTAACCGGCTCTGTTAGTGCCGCACAGAATATTGCCAAGTGTGTGCAGCGGTGTGGGCTTGAGGTAGACGACATTATTCTTGAACAGTTGGCGTCTTCTTTTTCAGTGCTGACAGAAGATGAAAAAGATCTTGGAGTGTGTTTGGTTGATATTGGTGGTGGTACAACTGACATTGCTGTTTTTACTGAAGGTGCGATACGCCACACTGCAGTGATCCCGATTGCGGGTGATCAGGTGACAAACGACATTGCAGTTGCAGTGCGAACACCAACACCTAATGCAGAAGATATTAAAGTTCGCTACGCCTGTGCATTGCAACAGCTGGCTAACCCCAATGACGTCATTGAGGTTCCCGGTGTTGGAGACAGAGATTCCAGGGAGCTCGAAAGTCAGGTTTTGGCAGAAGTGGTGGAAGCGCGTTACGAAGAGTTGTTGACGCTTGTACACGAAGAGCTGCGACGCAGCGGATTTGAAGAGTTATGTGCTTCCGGCATAGTACTGACCGGTGGCAGTTCTAAAATTCAGGGAGTGGTTGAGTTGGCTGAGGAGGTATTTCATATGCCTGTGAGGTTAGGTGAACCGCAGGATATTTTCGGACTTGTGGATGTAGTCCGTAACCCCATACATGCGACTGGAGTCGGCCTATTGATGTATGGACAAAAATCAGGAGGGGTGAGGCAGGAGCATAGTAAGCGAGGAGTAATAGATGAGGACGGAATTTTTGAACGCATGAAAGCATGGTTCAAAAGAAATTTCTGATAACTGTAAGTATTTTATTTTAGACATAGATAGACATAACCGAGGGGTGAAAAGAATGTTCCAGTACGATGCAAACCAAAATCAAGCGGCCGTTATTAAGGTAATGGGTGTTGGCGGCGGCGGTGGTAATACTGTTGACCACATGATGAACGCCAATATTCAAGGTGTGGAATACATTTGTGCGAATACCGATGCACAGGTGCTTTCTAAAATGGGTGCTAAAAACACCATTCAGCTCGGTACTGAAATAACTAAAGGTCTGGGTGCCGGTACCAACCCCGACATCGGGAGACAGGCAGCACAGGAAGATCGCGATCATATTGCACAGGTTATTGGTGGTGCAGATATGTTGTTTCTGACTGCAGGTATGGGTGGTGGAACCGGTACCGGGGCTATTCCTGTGATTGCATCAATCGCGAAAGACCTTGGGGTACTCACCGTTGCTGTTGTGACCAAGCCTTTTCCTTTTGAAGGTGGCAAGCGTCGCAAGGTGGCTGAAGATGGATTGGTTGAACTGCGTCAGCAGGTCGATTCTGTGATTGTAATACCAAACGAAAAACTGCTGACAAATTTGCCTACTAACGTCACCATGCTGCAGGCGTTTAAGGCGGCCAATGACGTTCTTAAAAATGCGGTTCAGGGTATCGCTGAAATTATTACTAATCCGGGTCTGATTAACGTTGACTTTGCGGACGTACGTTCAGTGATGTCTGAGATGGGTCAGGCAATGATGGGTACCGGTAGTGCTCACGGTGAAAACCGCGCTGCTGATGCTGCCAGACTGGCGACTGAAAGCCCGTTACTCGATGATGTTAACCTGAAAGGTGCCAGAGGTATTTTGTGTAATATCACTGCCGGCTCTGATCTCTCTATGCAGGAGTTCGAAACTGTTGGCGATGTGCTGGAGAATATTTCAGCGACTGATGCCAATGTTGTCCTGGGTACTTCCATTAATAATGAAATGGAAGGCGAGATTCGTGTGACCGTGGTGGCGTCTGGTCTTGAAGGTGAGCGTGTGCGAAAGCCAATGCGTGTTGTCCGCTCGACCGATAATCGCAAGTCAGCTGAAGCAAAAACCGGTTATGGGCAATACGAAAAACCGGCACTTGAGCGCTCTGGTTCTAATCGCAAGGTATCCCGGATGCGCAAGACTGAAACGGCTGAGTCAGGACCTTCTGTTCGTGAGCGTGAGCCGCGGGAGTTTGAATCACGCAGAACGAATTCACGTCCTGATCCGGTTAGCTATGACACCAGTGCCTCAAAAGATGGTGAGATGAGCTACCTGGATTTACCGACATTCCTGCGTCGCCAGGCTGACTAGGCTGGTGCAAGCTGAGGTTGTCAAAAATTGAGTTAGTTGAAAGACACTTGTGGCACACGGATGTGCCGCCCTCATGCTCACCAGATTAAACAGCCGGATTAAACATACTGTGGGATGAGATCCCCAGGGTCTTACGGCCGGGTAAATACCGCGAAGTCTTTCACATTTGGGCTTAGTTACCATTGATTAAGGGTGCTGGAGCTCAATATCACCTTCCTTTAATATTCTTTTCCGCGGATTTGTTCAGCGCACGTCTGGACCCACTCCGCGTAAAATTAGTCTGGTCGAATAAGCTAGTTCAGTTGCCTACAATAAGGACAATAATAAGGTGATTCTCCAACGTACCTTAAATATTCCAATCTATGCCACTGGCGTAGGTTTGCACACTGGCCGCAAGGTCTACCTCACGCTGTCTCCGGCTCCGGTGAATACCGGTATTGTATTCAGGCGTGATGTCGGTAGTCGGGTGGTGTCTATTCCAGCTACTGCGCTGAATGTGGTTTCTACCGAGCTCGCCACCACAATTGGTGATGACGACGGCAACACCATCTCCACTATTGAGCACCTGATGGCGGCTTTTGCGGGGCTCGGAATTGATAATTGTTTTGTGGATGTCAGCGCTCGGGAAGTACCCATCATGGATGGCAGTTCCGCGCCGTTTATTTTCCTGATCCAGTCAGCTGGTATCAGAGAGCAGTCAGCGCCAAAGCGCTTTATCAGAATCACAAAACCGCTGTTCGCAGAAGAAGAAGACAAATGGGTTCGCTTTGATCCGTATGACGGTTTCAGGGTTAAATTCGAGATTAACTTTAAACACCCTGCTATTTCTGAGGGTTCACAGCAGGCGGCGATTGATTTCTCATCGTCATCTTTTGTTCGTGAAATCAGCCGTGCCAGAACGTTCGGCTTTATGAGTGATATTGAAGCATTGCGCAAGCGCAACCTGGCGCTCGGTGGATGCCTCGATAACGCCATTGTTGTAGATAACTACAAAGTGCTGAACACCGATGGTTTGCGCTACGGAGATGAGTTCGTGCGCCACAAGATCCTCGACGCGATCGGTGATCTGTTCCAGCTTGGATGCGGGATTATCGGTGAATTTACGGGCTACAAGTCAGGTCATGGTCTGAACAACATGCTCGTCAGAGAGCTACTTGCACGGCCAGATGCATGGGAAGAGGTGACCTTCGACGAAAGTCAGAGTCCTATTGCGTACACGCAGCCGCTCGAATTGGTCCCTGAGCTGGCGCAAACAGCGTAAGTTTAATTTCAGTCATGGCGTTGCAGTTCCTGAGTACGTTTTAGGTATTCAGGAGCCGTCGCCGGACGGTGGTCGCACGTCCGGATTTGGTACAGTTCGAGCCTGAACGTCATTGACGCTAATCCCTTCCTGGGCAAAAAACTCTATAATTTCAGCGCTATAGAACCGCATTCGGCTTGTCCATTCCGGTGCATCTGAAAAAATAGTCAACTTGTTGTCTTTCAGGCTGGCGTAGCTTACTCGCTGTGCAAATTCCAGAGGGAGTGCCCGGTCGAGTAGTTTTTTTAACTGTTTCCACTGGCGGGCACGCCTGACCAGTTCGGAGTCGAGAAAGCTGTTCATTTCCTGCATAACGTGCATTTTATCCAAGATATTGATAGTCAGCCAATCATTTGACTGGGACACTTTCCGGCCGGCGGCGCTGCGGGGGTAAAATTTGAGCGTCAAAATTGCATAGTGTTTGGGCTGTTTGGTGTTTTTTATTGGAAATAACGTGCTGCGTCCCTATATTTGCGTATCAGGATAACGTTGGTTTCCACTGTTTTATCAGGACCATCTGATAGCCAAACTGATATTATTCGCGAATCAAAACATACCGGAACGCATACGCGCAGGGTCACCGATGATTGGTAAGCCAGATGTTAGGTAATTTAGTTAAGAAATTTGTAGGCAGTCGCAATGACCGTCTCGTCAAGGAATACGGGCGAACGGTGAGCGGTGCGACAGATCTTGCCGATTCAATGGCATCCCTCTCTGACGAGCAGCTGAAAGCCAAAACGGAAGAATTCAGAGCCAGAATTGGCGATGGAGCCACCCTTGATGATCTGCTGCCTGAAGCATTCGCTGTCGTTCGCGAAGCGGGTGTGCGATCGCTGGGTATGCGTCACTACGATGTTCAGTTCATCGGTGGAGCGGTACTGCACGATGGCAAAATTGCAGAAATGCGTACCGGTGAAGGAAAGACGCTGGTAGCCACTACCGCTGTGTATCTAAACGCACTGCATAGTCGGGGGGTTCACGTTATCACGGTGAACGATTACCTCGCACAGCGTGACTCTGAATGGATGGGCAACCTGTATCGCTTTCTGGGCTTGTCGGTGGGAGTCATTATCAGTGGTCTGGGTGCTGATGCCCGGCGGGAGTCTTACGCCGCAGATGTAACTTATGGTACCAACAATGAATTTGGCTTTGACTATCTGCGCGACAACATGGCGCTTAGCACGGAAGAAAAAGTACAGCGCGATTTGTACTTTGCGATCGTCGATGAAGTTGATTCGATCCTCATTGATGAGGCCCGCACACCATTAATCATCTCTGGTCCTACAAATGAAAGTAGTGAAACCTATGCGAAAATAAACAAGGTTGTTCCCGGCCTTGAAGCAGTAACAGAAGAGGAAGGTCCGGGTGACTACACCGTTGACGAAAAGGCCAAGCAGGTATTTCTGACAGAATCCGGTATGGATCGGATCGAGCAATTATTAAATGAACAGGATCTGCTCGAAGAAGACGAGAGCTTGTATGACGCTGCTAACATCAGTTTGCTGCATCATTTAAACGCGGCACTCAGAGCGCATGCAATATTCAAAAAAGACATCGACTACATAGTATCTAACGATCAAATCGTCATTGTTGATGAATTTACCGGACGCACCATGGCTGGTCGTCGCTGGTCCGATGGTTTGCATCAGGCGATTGAAGCCAAGGAAGGAGTTACCATTCAGCAGGAGAATCAGACTCTTGCGTCTATCACCTACCAGAACTATTTCAGGCTCTATGAAAAGCTTGCAGGTATGACCGGTACTGCAGATACCGAAGCGTTCGAATTTGAGCAAATCTATGGGCTTGAGGTTGTAGTAATACCCACAAATAAAGGTATGGTTCGTGATGATCGTGGTGATCTTATCTACCTGACACAGCGTGAGAAGTATGACGCGATAGTCGAGGATATCGAGTCCTGTGTCGAGCGCAAACAGCCGGTGCTGGTTGGTACCACCTCTATTGAAACTTCAGAGTATCTGGCAGGCCTTCTAAAAGAAAAAAGTATTTCTCACGAGGTACTGAACGCCAAGCAACACGAACGTGAAGCACAAATAATTGCAGACGCCGGTCGTGCCAGCGCTGTAACTATTGCAACCAATATGGCAGGTCGTGGCACCGATATTGTGCTGGGTGGTAACCTTGAGTCTGAGCTGGGCGGTGTTGAAGCACTTACAGAGACAGACAAGAGCGCGCGGACCTCAGAGTGGGAGAAGCGTCACGCAGAGGTGCTGGAAGCGGGTGGACTACATATCATTGGTACCGAACGTCATGAGAGTCGTCGAATAGATAACCAGTTGCGCGGCCGTTCGGGCAGACAGGGTGATCCCGGATCTTCACGTTTTTATCTTTCACTGGAAGATAATCTGATGCGTATTTTTGCATCTGAACGCATTGGCAACATCATGCAGAAGCTTGGCATGGAAGAGGGTGAGGCAATTGAGCACTCGTTAGTGACACGTGCAATTGAGAACGCGCAGCGTAAAGTTGAAGGCCATAACTTTGATATCAGAAAGCACTTGCTGGAGTACGATGACGTCGCCAGTGATCAGCGCAAAGTTATTTATGAGCAGCGCGATGAAATTATTGAAGCAGAAGAAGTCGCTGACACGGTAAGCGCGATGCGTGAAGATGCCGTTGAGACATTGATGGCAGGCTACGTGGCACCGGGCTCACTGGATGAAAGTTGGGACTTGGAAGGTGCATCCGAGGCAATAGAAAAACAGTTCGATCTTGAAATCGATCTGAAAGCACACCTTGATGCCGAACCTGATCGTGACGAAGATGATCTGAATGAGTACGCAATTGAACAATTGGCAGAGAAGTATAGCGAGACTGAAAAGATGGCGGGTAGTGAGACGTTGCGCCGTTTTGAGAAACTGGTATTGCTAAAAACACTGGATGATCACTGGAAAGACCATCTCGCCTCAATGGATCATCTGCGCCAAAGTGTCGGGCTCCGTGGATACGCGCAGAAAAACCCCAAGCAGGAATACAAGCGGGAATCATTTGAATTGTTTTCTGCCATGCTCGATGAATACAAAAAAGATGTCGTTGGAACACTCGCTAAAGTGCAGGTCAGAGATCCGGAAGAAGTAGCAGTTGCCGAAGCTGAAGCAGAAGCTCAACGCCCTCAGAATGTCAGCTACGAGCATGCTGCAGCGACCAGCCCGACTGCTTCAGAACCGCCAGCGGCTGGCCAGGGTGCCGGACCGGACGGAGCAGCCACTGAGGAGACGTTCGTACGCGATCAGCCCAAAGTGGGCCGCAATGATCCTTGCTGGTGTGGTTCCGGTAAAAAATTCAAACGCTGCCACGGCCAGTTGGGTTAGTACCAGATTGTCTTTGGATTGTTTAAGGCCAGGTGGCTGATCGACAAAAAAGCGAGGAACCAGTTATTTGCTAAGCCCTGCCTTTGCGGCGGGGTGTGTTTTGGTCGGGTTTCCGTGGTATCTCAGTCTTCACCGGTAGTTATTTTTCTTGTGGTTAATTAGAATGTCGTGCTTCAACTCTGCACGGATTTCTGATGTCTTTATGTTATCTCCTGCTGACAGGTGAACTCTAATGCCTGTTGGACTCTCCGAGCCTGATACTTTACTGCCGGTGAACGGAATCCGGCTTGCCGCGTGCTCCAGTGGCATTAAACCAGATAGTCAGAGCGATCTGGTTTTATTAGTCGCTGATGAAGGTACGCAGTCCGCTGCGGTCTACACTAAAAACGCTTATTGTGCAGCACCAGTGGAAATTGCAAAAAAGCACATGTCGCTTGCTAATTGCAATGCATTGCTGATCAACTCGGGCAACGCGAATGCCGGAACTGGCCAGCAGGGCGAGCAGGATGCACTTACGCTTTGCCGGCAAGTTGCACAGGGTCTGGGCGTATCGACACAACAAGTGTTGCCTTTTTCCACAGGGGTTATTTCAGAGCCATTGCCGGTGCAACTCATGCTGACCGGTATAGATCAGCTAATTCCAGCCTTGTCAGAGCACAGCTGGCTTGATGCAGCGCATGCCATTATGACGACCGATACGGTCGCTAAAGGAATTTCAGAGCAATGCACTGTAGATAATGAAACAGTGACAATAACGGGTATATCCAAGGGATCCGGAATGATTCATCCGGACATGGCAACCATGCTGGCTTTTGTCGCAACAGATGCAGCGGTCGATCCGTATTCATTGCAACGGTTAATTGAATCGGTGTCTGATCAGACTTTTAATTGCATTACGGTAGATGGCGATACTTCTACCAACGATGCGTTTGTAATAATGGCCACTGGTGCTGCCGGAAGTCGCTTATTGAGTCCGTCGCATCCTGAGTGGAGTCAGTTTGTTGAAGCAATAGAGCGTGTCGCACATCACCTGGCACAATCAATCGTCAGGGATGGTGAGGGTGCGACAAAATGTATTGAGATACAAGTCACTGGTGGTTTGTCTGTAGAAGATTGTCGACGTGTCGGGTTCACCGTTGCACATTCACCACTGGTGAAAACTGCTTTTTTTGCCGGTGATCCAAATCTTGGTCGTATTCTGGCTGCCATTGGGCGCAGTAAAATCACCGGTCTGGATATGCAAAAAGTTTCTCTGCGTATTGGTGAGTTGCCTGTGCTCGAGCATGGTGAACCTTCAGCACAGTATGAAGAATCGCAAGCTGTAGCAATAATGGCTGAAGATGATGTGACTCTAAAAATTGATCTGGGTCTGGGGGAGGAATCAGTTTGTATTTGGACGACTGATCTTTCTTATGATTACGTCAAAATTAATGCTGAGTATCGTAGCTGAGTTTATTGCGGGTTCTTTTTCCTGCGTTTGGCCAGAGAGGTGATACGGTCATGGACTTTTTTTACTTGTAAATCTACCGCCTTTTTAGTGCTGCTGTTGAGGATTAAATCGTCGGCAACGGCGAGTCTTTCTTTTCTGCTTGCCTGGCTTTCAAGGATTTTCTCGGCTTGCTCAAGGCTGCAATTGTCGCGAGCCATCACCCGCTCTATTTGTATATCCGGTTCGACATCGACAATAACTACATGGTCGTAGCTTTTGTGTTGCCCGGTTTCGACTAATAGAGGAATAACAACCACAGCGTACAGTGTGTCCTGTTGGGCCAGATTGTCGAGTTTTAGAATAGTCTGTTCTCGAATAAGTGGGTGCAGAATAGATTCGAGATCATGGCGAGCATCGTCGTCAGAGAACACAATGCTGCGAAGTTTTTTTCGATCTAATGCGCCAGCCTGGTCAAGTATTGAATTATCGAACCGGTCGACAATGCGCTGGAGGCCGACAGACCCTGGAGCTACAACTTCGCGTGCGAGTACATCGGCATCAATTATCGGAACACCGTAATCAGCAAGTGCATTGCTAACCATCGTCTTACCGCTTGCGATGCCACCACTCAATGCGACTCGCATCATCGGCGGGATGTTTCCGGTTGCAAACTACAGGGGTTAAAGTCCCATTTGACCGGTATACATTGCAACAATCTGTTCACCCCACATAAGCGCAATCCAGCCTGCGATGGCAAGGTAGGGGCCAAAGGGTATGGCCTGGCTGCGCTGATGCTTAAATAAAACCATCATCATGATGCCAATGATTGCGCCTGTCAACGAAGACAAAAGTATAATTAGTGGCAGCTTAGCCCAGCCGAGCCAGGCACCGAGTGCTGCAAGCAGTTTAAAATCGCCAAATCCCATGCCCTCCTTGCCTGTGATCAGCTTGAACGTTTGGAAAACTATCCAGAGAATCATGTAGCCAGCAGCTGCGCCAACTATTGCATCCGGGGCACTGATGAATACTGGTACAAGACTGATAAGTAGTCCCAGCCATAGAAGCGGCAGCGTGATGCTGTCTGGTAAGAGAGTGGTGTGAAAATCAATCAGCGCAAGGCTTACCAGGCTCCAGGTAAAGAGCAGTGCAAAAATCAGTTGGATGCTTGCGCCGAATTTATAGGCGACAGCCAGTGAAAGAATTGCAGTTAAAAATTCTACGAGTGGGTATTCAATAGAAATAGGGTGCTTGCAGTTGCCACACTTGCCACGCAAAATCAGCCATGAAATTACGGGTATGTTTTGCCAGGCTGTAATCATGCTATTGCATGACGGACAAGCTGATCGTGGCACCATGAGATTGAACGGTTGTGGTGTTTGATCTGTCCCACTGTTCTCACCAGCTGACTCTGTGGCTGTTTCCTGTGTGGTCTCTTGTGAATCCTGCTGTAAAAATTCTTTGCATTCACGACGCCAGGTTGTTTGCATCATCAATGGCAATCGGTAAACCACGACGTTCAAAAAGCTACCTACAAAGAGGCCCAGAACAAAGCAAACGCCCAGCAGCAAAGCAGGGCTGCTTTGCAGCAAACTGAATAGAGTCATAGTACAAGGCCCTTTAACGAAAAATCCCGCCTGATTGTAGACGGGATTTCCGGATTACTTGGTTGCATGTTTCTAACGAAGAGGAGCTTTTCTAGAAAGCGTCACCCATGTTAAAGATTGGCAGATACATCGCAACAACCAGACCACCAACCACAATACCCAGGAATGCCATAATCATGGGCTCCATTAATGTGGTGAGTGCTTCAACCGAACCGTCTACTTCTTCTTCGTAGTAGTCAGCAACTTTTGATAGCATGTCGTCAATTGCGCCTGACTCTTCGCCAATAGAAACCATCTGAACTGCCATGTTTGAGAACAGTTCCTGATCTTTCATGGCTGTTGTCAGTCGCTGACCGGTTGAAGCGTCGTCTTTCATTCTCAGGATGGCGTCTCGATAGACAGCATTGCCTGCGGCGCCTGCGACTGAGTCCATTGCTTCAACCAGTGGCACACCGGCCGCTGACATGGTCGCTAATGTGCGAGCGAACTTAGCTGTTGCCGCCTGGTGCAGGATTTCGCCAACCACTGGCAATTTAAGAACCAATGCGTCCATTTTGTCTCTGAACTTTTGAGATTTTTTATGGATCGATTTAAAGACGAAAACGAATACACCAATGCCGCCGAATACTATCCACCAATATTGCTGCATAAGCTCGGATAAGTTAACCACCATTCTGGTAAATGCCGGTAAGTCGCTGCCAACACCTGCAAACAGTGATTCAAACTGCGGTACCACGAAGACAAGCAGAATAGCCGTTACAATAAATGCGATAATCAAAACTGCAATTGGATAAGTCATGGCTTTTTTGATTTTCTTGCGCAGAGCCTCTGTTTTCTCTTTGTATATTGCTACTTCATTAAGCAGCTTTTCCAGCGTACCGGATTGCTCACCGGCTTCAACAAGATTACAAAATAGATCGTCAAAGTGCTTCGGGTGGTTTCTCAAGCCTTGAGTCAGGCTGGCACCGCCTTCGACGTCATTTTTGATTTGTGTTACCACTTGCGCCATCGCTTTGTTGTCGAGGCCGCCTGCGACAATTTCGAAGGCCTGTACTAACGGTACACCTGACCCCATCATTGTTGTTAACTGACGCGCAAAAATTGCTATGTCAGAAGCGGTAATGGCATTGTTAGCGCCTTTCAACGGCTTTTGCTTACGGACTTTACCCGCGGCCGGGGTAATGCCCTGGCGGCGCAGTTGTGCCTTGACAAGATCAGCGCTAACGCTTGCCATCTCGCCCTTAACTACTTTGCCTGATTTATCTTTGCCTTCCCAGACAAATGTTTTTTTAGTTGCTACCTTTGCCATGAGTCTAGTCCTGCGTTACGCGGTTAGCTTCTTCAAGGCTTGTTAAACCCTGTAGAACTTTCTTAAGGGCCGAACGGCGAATATCATCGATACCTTCTTTTCGTGCCTGGTCAGCGATATCTATGGCGTTGCCATCAGACATGATGATTCGACCCATGTCTTCAGTGATAGGCATTACCTGATAAATACCGAGTCGACCTTTGTAGCCTTCAGTACATTTGCTGCAGCCGTTTGCTGTGTAAAAAGAAGGCTCATCAGCCAGATCTTCCTCGGTGAAACCTTCTTTGAGTAATACATCGCGCGGGATGTCTGCAGGCAGCTTACAATCGCATAGTCTACGTGCCAGCCTTTGAGCGATAATCAGTGTGACCGCTGTGGCTACATTGAACGCTGGCACACCCATGTTCATGAGTCGTGAAATAGTTTGTGGTGCATCGTTTGTATGCAGCGTAGACAAAACCAGGTGACCGGTCTGAGCCGCTTTAATAGCAATACTGGCTGTTTCAAGGTCACGAATCTCACCCACCATGATGACATCCGGATCCTGTCTCAGGAATGCCTTAAGCGCTTCGGCAAACGTGAGGCCGGCTTTCGGGTTCACGTTAACCTGGTTAATACCCGCAAGGTTGATTTCCGCCGGATCTTCAGCTGTCGAAATATTGGTATCTGGTGTGTTGAGGATATTAAGACCGGTATACAGAGAAACCGTCTTACCGGAACCGGTTGGCCCTGTCACCAGAATCATCCCGTATGGATTTGATAGCGCATCCATGTAGCGTTTCTTCTGGATTTCTTCATAACCCAGTGCATCAATGCCAAGTTGTGCGCTGCTTGGATCAAGAATACGCAGTACAGTTTTTTCACCAAAAAGCGTCGGGCAGGTATTGACACGAAAATCGATAGCGCGATTCTTTGATACCTTGAGTTTAATACGACCATCCTGAGGTACACGTCGTTCGGAAATATCCATTCTGGACATCACCTTGATACGCGCAGTGAGTCTTCCGGCCATATTCAGTGGTGGCTCAGTGACTTCCTGTAAGATGCCGTCGATACGAAAGCGGATACGAAATACCTTTTCGTAGGGCTCAATATGAATATCTGAAGCGCCCCGCTTGATGGCATCGAGCAAAACTTTATTAACAAACCGGACTATTGGCGTGTCGTCGACATCCGATGCGTCTTCTTCAGCATTGCTGCCACCCTCTTCAGCAACATCCATATCGAAGCTTTCATCGAGATCATCAGCAAGGCTGCTCATACCGTTGCCGGATGCGGCGGCCTCAATCATTTCTGCGAGCTTGTTTTCCTCAACCAGCACAGGAACTACGTTTAATCCCGAACTGAACTTGATCTCATCCAGTGCCGTGGTATTGGTCGGGTCGGAGATGGCGACGAACAGCTTCGAACCACGCTGGAATATTGGCAGCGCATTATTTTTGGTAACCGTATCTTCGTTAATATGTTCAGTTGGCAAACTGTCTGGCGCCAGACTTTTGATGTCGAAGAGTGAAAAGCCGAATTCCTGAGCCGCAATAGATGCAATCTTGGTGGCCGATATATCCATATGGTGCACCAGATGGCTTATAAGCTGTCGCTTATTTTCGTTGGCATCGGCGAGTGCCTGAAGCGCATCTTCTTCCGTTAGAATTTCTTCGCGCACCAGTCGTCTGGGCAAGCCGGACAATGATTGCTTTACGTCGTTTGAGGCTGGAGTGTTGTTAGACATTTTTATTGTTGCCTGATCTGGTTTTTATGACTTACCTTGAGTTGTGATCGGCACACTTTTGAATTAGTTAAAATCACGGATGATATAATGTGATCTGCTACTTGGTATTGTAAAACTGTGAAGTTGGTCAATCTCCGCATTGTATTCAGCTTGATGGTGTGGTCCGGATTCTTTAACCACCGTGGCTATCGTTTTCGATTCTCAGTGAAATAACTTTCGACATCAGTATCATCTGTGTCTTCGTTACTTTTATCAGCAGGCCCGCCGACAAGGCGAACCGGATTAACACTGCTCCATAGAGGTGTAGAGGCCATAACACTCGCAAACAAAGCACCTCCACGCATCGCCCAGGTTGTCCAGAAGCAGTGTTCCGTGCCATGCGCTTTGCACTGATACCGGTAATGCTACGTCGGTGGTAACTTCACCTAGTTCGTATTCCAGGTCCCAGTTGCTCTGCAGGCTTTCATGGCCCGTGGTGTCATCACTGGCGGCAACATCGCTGTCACAACTTGCGGACAAATCCTCCAGCAGAGTTTTACCAACATCAGTGCCGGCCAAATTACAGCCATAGATAAGCAGATCAACATCTTCGGTAAAGGTTGAACTCCAGCTATCAATGGCTTCGCGATACTGGTTAAAATTCTCAGTGGTTAGCTTCTCTGTGCCAAGCTGGATTCCCTGTCCGTCGCCGTGACTGATAATAT
>CAYLZS010000032.1:0-12115 GCA_964388065.1 uncultured Granulosicoccaceae bacterium | reverse complement strand
GGATCAGCAGCCGGTTGCAAATTGTCGATTCGAGCGAAAGACCGCTGCTTATTTTCCTGCGGATGATTCCCTACGTCCCCTGGTTGATCTGGCAAGTTATAAAATCAAACATCGATGTGGCCAAACGTATCTGGCAAAAAGATATGCCAATCTCGCCAACCATCGTGACCGTACCGGCGAGTCAAAATACAGCACTTGGCCTTGTGATACACGCCAACTCAATCACCATGACTCCCGGAACACTCTCAATTGATGTCGAACCAGGTGAAATTGAAGTACATGCTCTGGCGAAAGAAACTCTGGAAGATTTGCAGGATGGTGAAATGGATCGACGCGTGCGAAAGCTGGAAGGTAAATAGATGTTTGCGATCGCAATGATTGCCATTCTGGTGACGATGCTAATGGCGCTTGCCCGCAGTTTTATGGGCCCCACTTTGTACGACCGGATCCTGGCCATCAACACAGCCGGTACTGCCACGGTACTCTTTATCGCAATACTCGGTTTTTTGATGGGTCGGCCTGATTTTCTCGACATTGCCTTAGCCTACGCACTAATCAATTTCATTGGCACAATTGCCGTGCTTAAATTTTTCAAATTCGGCAACCTCGGTACCTCCGACCCAACCGACACACAAAGTGCTCTAAGCACTGGTGCTGGCAACCCACAGAATACCGACCGCGAACCAGGCTCATGAGTATGGCACTCGATATCGCAAGTCTGGTGTTACTGATACTGGGCAGCTTCTTCTGCATTACTGCAGGTGTCGGCCTCATTCGCATGCCTGACTTTTATACAAGAGCGCACTCAGCCAGTATTCTCGACTCGATGGGTTCCGGACTGATACTCCTTGGCCTGGCACTTCAGGCACCCGATTATCTGGTTGCCGTTAAACTCTTTTTCATCTTCTTCTTTTTGCTGGTCACAAGTCTTGCCGCAGTACACGCACTGGCACAAGCGGTCAATCTGGTCGGTGTTAACCCGACGCTTGCAACCATTGTTAGTCGGCTGCCAAAAAACACTAAAAATGGAACCTCAACAGGTGAAGATACCCCTGCCAGCAAAGAGGGTTTAAAACCATCGAATTCATGATTAACGCGTTGCTGCTGCTGATGCTGGTCGCAACAGTATTTGCAATTGTCAAACTCGATCACCTGATGACAGCTGTGATGTTAATGGGCTTTTTCAGTCTGTTGAGCTCATGCATCTTTATGACTCTGGATGCAGTGGATGTTGCCTTTACCGAAGCTGCAGTTGGCGCTGGAGCTTCCACTATATTTATTCTTGCATCACTCGCCATTGTTGGCCGTATCAGTAAGAAGAAAAAGCCTAAAAAAAACCTGCTGCCACTGGCAATAGTCATCTGCACTGGTGCGGTACTGGTCTATGCAAGCCTGGATATGCCGCACTTCGGTACACCGGATGCACCGATTCACACTCATGTAGCCCCCAGATACCTGACCGAATCGGGTGAAGAAGTTGGCCCACCCAATATTGTCACTTCCGTGCTTGCGAGTTATCGCGGTTACGATACTTTTGGTGAAGCAGGTGTTGTATTTACAGCGCTTATCGGTGTGCTGTTGCTACTGGGTGCCGGCACAAGAAAATCTGGTGTAGAGCGTGTTGCTCCAGACAACGTTAAAGTCGAATCTATGCGACAAAAAATAGTACTGCGTGAAGTCGCAGACCTTCTGATCGCACCGGTACTTATCTTTGCATTATACGTTCAGTGGCACGGCGACTTTGGTCCGGGTGGTGGATTTCAGGCAGGCGTTATCTTTGCCAGCGCTATTTTTCTTTATGCGCTGATCTACGGCATCGTACCGGCGCAACAATTACTGCCACCGCGCAAACTCGCCTACTTTCCGGCAATCGGTCTGTTGCTATACGCAGCAGTTGGTGTGGTTAGTATGATCAGAGGTGGCAACTTCCTTGATTACAGCGCCCTGTTAGCTGACCCGCATGACGGCCAGCACTACGGCATACTTATTATTGAACTCGGCATAGGCATAACTGTGGCAGCAGTGATGATAAACGTCTTCTTTTCACTGTCTGAGAGATCACTCTAGTGTGGTGTAATTATCAAAGTGTGCGAATGAGAACCCGTCACTTGGTTCACAACAAGACGCGGTTCGCAGGGAATGGTCACTCCCCTTTTCAAGAACCGCAACGCGGTTGTGGGCCGAGTGACGGGTTCCCGAAGGGGCGGCGATCAAAATGCTCCAAAATTTACAAAAACGATTTGGCTAAAAACGTGGGAATTACAAGAATGGAAATAGAACATTTTGATCGATCGACTCATTCGTACACTTTGATGATTGCACCACACTGATGATTGCCGGTCTATTCAACTACTGGATAGTGATTGTGTTAATGATGGCGGGACTGTATATCGTCATGTCGAGCGGCCATCTGGTAAAAAAAATCATCGGCCTCAATGTATTTCAAACATCGGTTTTTATTTTCTTTATATCCATGGGCAAGGTCGCCGGCGGTACCGCACCAATACTTAAAGACGGCATCTCGATATTCAGCAACCCGCTGCCACATGTATTGATTTTGACGGCGATCGTGGTCGGTGTTGCCACCACCGCACTCGGACTGGCTATTGCGGTGCGCATATATGAAGCCTATGGCACCGTAGAAGAAGATGAAATCAGCGCCAAAGATGCTGAAAACCTGGCTAACGATACTTCGGTAAGTACCGTTGCTCACCAAAGTACTGGCCATAGTAAATGATCGACCGTAAATGACCTCAGCATGGTAGACCAACTCCCGGCTATTCAGCTACTGCTAACACTGCTCGCAGCTCCGATCTGCTCGATGCTGCGCAACGGCAGCCGCTCATGGCTGCTTGCGACAACCGTCAGCTGGGCATCAGTTGCGTGTGCCTTTGCGCTGCTGTACCAGGTTTGGGGTGGCCAGAGTATCAGCTACGAAATGGGTGGCTGGCCACCGCCCTGGGGCATAGAAGTAGTCATCGATGAGTTAACTGCCATAGTCTTGTTGCTGGTAACGCTTTTTGGCGCGCTTGTGATGACTGCTTTGCGTGAATCACTCACCACGATCATGCGCCATCAGCGGCAAAGCCTTTACTACACCGCTTTCCTGCTGTGCATGGCATCGTTGATTGGCATAACAATCACTGGTGATGCCTTCAATGTATTCGTTTTTCTTGAAATTTCATCGCTTGCAACATACACACTAATCGCTCGTGGTCGTGATCGACGAGCGCTGACAGCTGCTTTTCGTTATCTGATCATGGGTACCATCGGTGCCACATTTATCCTGATCGCTATCGGATTTATGTACATGCTGACCGGTACGCTCAATATGGCCGATCTGTCCGAGCGGCTGCCACAGCACTACGACAATCATGTGCTGCATGCATCTTTTGCATTCTTTACCGTCGGTATAGCGTTGAAGGTCGCGATGTTTCCGCTGCACTACTGGCTGCCCAACGCATACACCTATGCACCGAAGGCAACAACCGCATTCCTTGCAGCCACCGCAACCAAAGTATCTCTCTATGTGATGATCCGCTTTATCTTCGATGTCTATGGCGTGGAGTTCGCATTCGGGCAGATGCAGCTGGGTACTTTACTGGTACCGCTAAGCGTTGCAGGCATATTGATCGCTTCACTAACGGCAATCTTCCAAACGGATGCCAAACGACTACTCGCCTGGTCGAGTATTGCACAACTCGGTTACATGGCACTTGGCATTGGCTTGTTAAACGTTAACGGACTGACCGCAACCATTACCCATATGTTTAACCACGCAATGATGAAAGCCGGAATGTTTTTAGCGATCGCCACAATGATCTATCGTGTCGGGTCGAGTAACCTTTCTGCGCTGGCTGGCGTTGGACGCACTATGCCGCTAACTACCGGTGCATTCACAATCCTTGGCGTTGGCTTAATCGGAGTGCCATTCACGGCAGGTTTTATCAGCAAGTGGTATCTGATTACCGGCGCACTGGATAAAGACTGGTTGCCAATCGCAGTACTTTTGATCGTATCTTCGCTAATGGCGGTAGCCTATGTTGGAAAGATGATTGATATCATGTATTTCAAGCCCGCACCGGCAGAGTTTGCCAATTCCAACGAAGGGCCTAAATCGATGCTTGTACCCTGCTGGATTTTTGCACTCCTGACGTTGTACTTCGGTATAGACACACGTCTTACAGCCGGTCTTGCAGGTCGCATAGCTTCCAGCTTGCTGGGTGCCTCGTGATGACCAACACTCTTCTCTATGCAAGCTTTCTGGTACCGGTCGTCGGTGGCGTGTTACTGCTCACGCAAAGAACCGCCGACCTGGTTATAGCGGACCCGGGCAATGAACGCAGCCGCAAATCGCAGAACACTCGTGATGTACTAAGCATCGTCACAGCGACCATTCTCTTTGCCATCATTATCAGTTTTTATCCAACAGTGCTCGCTGGCAATACACCCACCGTCACTTTGGCGGAACCCATAAAAGGGCTGGGCATAGTCTTTACTGTTGAGCCATTGGGGCTGTTATTTGCCACCGTCGCTTCAGGTCTGTGGATACTGACCACAATCTATGCAATTGGCTACATGCGCGGTGCAAGCGAGTCACACCAGACGCGATTCTTTTTATGCTTCGCCATTTCAATAGCTGCCGCAATCGGCATTGCCTTCGCAGGAAATCTGCTGACACTCTTTGTGTTTTACGAAATGCTGACGCTCGCCACCTACCCGTTAGTGACCCACAAGGGCAACGAGGACGCCAGACGCGGTGGCAGGATATACCTCGGTATATTGATGAGCACCTCTATCGGTTTGCTACTGTTCGCAGTGCTTTGGACCTTCCAGCTGACCGGCACACTGGACTTTCGCGCCGGTGGCATTCTCGAAGGCAATGTCACACCCACTGTCGCACTGATACTCCTGACCATGTTCGCTTTCGGTACCGGTAAAGCCGCGCTGATGCCTTTTCACCGCTGGCTGCCGGCCGCAATGGTGGCACCCACCCCGGTCAGCGCATTGCTGCACGCAGTCGCAGTAGTAAAAGCCGGAGTGTTCACGATTCTGAAAATTGTGGTTTATATTTTCGGTATAGATTTTATTAAAGAGACCGGTGCCGGCACCATTATATTGTGGGTAGCCACCTTTACTTTGGTTGTCTCGTCACTGGTAGCACTTAGCAAAGACAACCTGAAGGCTCGTCTCGCCTATTCAACAGTCGGTCAGCTCAGCTACGTGGTGGTTGGTGCGATGCTTGCCAACGCGGCAGGTATTGTTGGCGCTGCAATGCAGATCGCGACCCATGCGATGGGTAAAATCACACTGTTTTTTTGTGCAGGAGCGATCTATGTTGCCGCACATAAATCCAACATCAGTGAAATGCGCGGGCTGGGTTACAAAATGCCGTTTACATTCGGTGCTTTTTTTATTGGCGCGTTTAGCATTATTGGCCTGCCGCCGCTGGCCGGATCATGGGCCAAGTGGCATTTGTTGATCGGTGCAATCGATGCAACGCACTGGCTTATAGTGGCTGCCTTTATTCTAAGCTCGCTGCTAAATATCGCCTACCTGATACCGGTTGCCGCGCGCGCCTTTTACATGACTCCTGCTCAAAGAAATTCGCCCGACAGCACCACCATAGAAGAAGCTCCGCTTTTTTGTGTTGTACCATTGTGCATTACTGCAACCGGTTGCCTGCTGTTGTTTATATTCGGGGACGCGCTCGATCATTTGATCAGCCTCATCCCTCTCACAAGTAAAGCACCCTGATCCCGGAGCTACGTTCGCATCGCCATGTTCTATTCGCTATGCTCCATACGCCCTGTTCCATGAGCCGACAATCATGAGTCAGCACACAGACCAAAACAAAACATACTGGCTGGACAAACCCGGCACAGTGCGACTGATTATTGCCATCCTCGTCATCAGTTGCATTGCATTGTTCGCGGTAGATTTTTTCTACCACAAACATGGCCACTTCGACTTTGAACAGTGGCCAGGTTTTTTCGCCTGGTACGGATTCTTAAGTTACTGCACCATTGTTTTATCTGCCAAACAGTTGCGCAAACTAATCGGCCGCAGCGAAGACCACTACGAGTCTGAAGATTCAGACGCAAACAACGAAAAAGATAATGACCAGCCTTAATCCTGCAGTCATATTCTTACTTGCCGGTCTTTTTACGCCATTCGCGTCTGAATCGGCGCGTCGATACTTAGCGCTGGGAGCACCGGTAGTCGGTGCAATTCTGCTGCTGCTTGTAGATCACGGCAACTACGGTCAGGTAGAACTCTTCAACCTGCAGCTTACGACCTACCGACTGGATAAACTCGCCTTCGTATGGGCACTGATTTTTCATATAGCGGCGTTTATTGGTGCGTTGTATGCGTTTCATCTGAAAGATGCAACGCAACAGACCGCAGGGCTCCTCTATCAGGGCGCTGCCATCGGTGCAGTACTGGCAGGCGATCTATTAACTCTTTTTATCTGGTGGGAAATCACCGCCATTGCATCGGTATTTTTAATCTGGGCGCGAAAGACAGACCGCGCCTATCGCGCCGGTATGCGGTATCTGATGATACAAATCGGTTCTGGTGTCATTCTTTTAACCGGTTTACTTATTCACTTTCATCAGACGGGTTCTCTTGAGTTCGGGCACCTGGGCCTTACCTCAGTTGCCACATGGCTGATCTTTATTGCCTTTGGAATTAAGTGTGCATTCCCGTTGTTACATAACTGGCTGCAGGACGCCTATCCGGAAGCTACCGTTACCGGCACGGTAATACTGTCTGCGTTTACCACCAAGCTTGCAGTCTATGCACTGGCACGCGGGTATGCCGGTACGGAAATACTCATCTGGATCGGTGCCACCATGACGGCATTCCCGATCTTCTTTGCAGTCATTGAAAATGACCTGAGAAAAGTACTTTCCTACAGCCTCAACAACCAGTTGGGTTTTATGGTTGTTGGTGTTGGTATTGGGACGGAAATGGCACTGAACGGAACAGCAGCTCACGCTTTTAGCCACATACTGTACAAAGCACTGCTGTTCATGGCGATGGGAGCGGTTCTTTATCGTGTAAAAACCATCAAGGCATCCGAGCTCGGCGGGCTCTATAAAAGCATGCCGTGGACTACCGTCTTTTGCATTATCGGTTCACTGTCTATTTCGGCGTTCCCGTTATTTTCAGGCTTTATTTCAAAGTCGATGATTATCACCGCGGTCGCGATAGAGCATCACATTTTTGTCTGGCTGGTATTGTGCCTGGCATCCGCGGGTGTCATGGATCACTCCGGCATTAAGATTCCATTTTTTGCGTTTTTTGCACATGACAGCGGCAAGCGCTGCGAAGAAGCACCAAAGCATATGCTGTGGGCTATGGGGATTGCGGCATTTTTATGTATTGCCATCGGTGTCTATCCGCAAGCGCTGTACAGCATCCTGCCATACCCTGTTGACTACGCACCGTACACCACGACTCACGTCATCACTCAGCTGCAACTGCTGCTGTTCTCGGCACTGGCATTTGTCTTTCTGTTCAAAACCGGCTTGTATCCACCGGAAGTCAAATCAGTAAACCTCGATACCGACTGGTTTTACCGAGTGGGAGCTGCCAGCGTATTGCTGCCGCTAACGCGGTTGGCAGCAAGTACAACTGAAGGATTATTCGCAATGCTTACAGGCCTTTGGGAAAAATCCCTGAGCGTTATTGATAAGGCAGTTGGCCCGGGTGCCTGGCTTTCTCGCAGCCTCGATTCTACGGGCATGGTCTCACTGACCATGGGGTCGCTACTTATCTTCCTGCTGCTGTACCTGTTTTAGTTCGCGCTATAACGAGCAACATAATAAACACGCGATTGTGAAACAGTGTGGGCAGCAAAAGACCCGCCCAGGCGGTTTAGCTACAAAACCCACAACCAGCGCTTCCCAACATTGCTAATAAGCAACGCTTTGTATCGTCTTGCCACCAAGTAACCTGTACTGGTTCAGGCATTTTTATACTTTACGATATAGTGCTGTGGTGAAAATCATATAGTCGAAGCTTCCCATAAAAATAACCGAAGCTCGCTGTTAAGCATCACCAGACTAAAACCATAATAAAAACTGCCCTACCCCCGTTGGAGCACAAAAATAATGAAAGTACCCAGCACACTGCTGGCTGTTGCGGTCGCGTCGACGCCGTTTACTGCCAGTGCCGTTGAACTTGAAGACTATCTCGTTGCAAACAGTTCTTATGAAGACGCATTTGTATCAGGCACACTGAATGCAATTGAGCCCGCCGGTGACAGCGATGACGAACAGATCGGTTACACCTACTTCGTTGCCGCCGACTATCAAAAAGTGTTCAGTACGTTGCCGCGCTCCTGGAGCTACATTGTCGGCTTCAATGCCAACGGCAACAGACCAAATACTCAAACCGAAACGATAGATGACCCGGACTTCGTTGTAGATCCGGATAACCCGAACGCCCCTGTCGATACGATTGTCGTGGACACAGAAGAAAACAACGACTGGCAGTTAACATTGGAAGGAGTAGTAGACAACTACTTTCACCAGTCACGATTCCCGCAGTCTTTCTGGTTTGGACAGGGCATCTACAGAACACAGGAAAGCCTGCCTGATGATGAATTAGCCGGCACCGTCGGTCTTGGTTACGGTCGTGTCTACAACGCGACACCACTGGCCAAAGTCATTCGCATTGTTGAAGAGCTCAACGAAGAGGGTCTGTTAACCGGCCCCATTCCGGACTCTATTGCACTGGAAACCGCCGAGATAATTGACCGCGAAGAAGAATTTATAAGCAGATTCGGGCGGGATGACTACAAGCCAGACTTCTATGCTGCGATCGAAGCGGCTCTGGCACGCAGTGATGCACTGCGTGATGGCAAGTTCGGCGCGCTCGGTGCACTGACTGTCGACGAAGTACTAAAGGACGAGCCAATTAGTACACGCAGACACGGTTGGGTGGTACGGCTTGGTGCAGGTTTTCAGTCCAGTGACCTTTCCGGTCTTGCCGATAACGATCCAAAATTGCTGGCACAATTTGAGTATGCCAAGCCACATGGCTATAAGGGTCAGTTCATCAATGTGTTCAGCTTCGAACCAATTTTTGGTGACGAAACGCTGACTTCATTCCGGAACGCTATGAGCTACACCTACGAAGTGACAGATATTATCGACTGGGTGAATACCTGGGATGTAACTTTTACATCAGGGGATGATGAAAACGGCATCTCACAAGAGACGGTAAACCACATCGTGACGTCCCGCTACTCGTTCGATCTTGGCAATAGCCTGGACTACTTCGTAGGCCTCAGACTGAACCAGACTGACATAGATCCAAATGAACCTGACTCAATCGGCGACGATCCCGAGATTCAGTTCGAAACCGGGTTTAGGTATCGACTAAAGTAATAGAAGCCACACTGGCTGCTTTAACACGCGGGGGCTACGGCCCCCGTTTTTCGTTGTGAAAAATTTTTTTTACTCATAAGTACATCATATGAACACACAAAAGCCGAGTGAAAAAACCATTGGTGTGCTGAAACTCAACACTCGCTTTCCACGTCTGCTCGGGGACATCGGTAACCCTGACTCATTTCGTTACCCGGTTAGCTATTGCACAGTCAAAAGTGCAATTCCTGCCAATGTTACAATTGCAAATACATTGCCTGAACCGCTGCAACAGGAATTTCTATCGGCAGCGCTTAAGTTGATTGATGAAAACGTATCAATTATCACCACCACCTGCGGATTCCTCTCAACCCTGCAGGAACAACTGGCAGCGCTTGGCGATACACCGGTGATATGTTCCTCACTGGCACTGATGCCACTTCTCACGCAAGTCCATGGAAGCGCCGATAACATCGGGGTACTGACTTTTAACCGCGATACATTAAACACAAATCATTTTGGTAAGTCACAACCCGGGTGCATTGAAGGATTGCTGGCCACAGACAATTTGCGTCAGGTAATAGAAAAGGATTTAACCCGGCTTGATCCCACCAGGGCAAAGGACGAAGTTATTGCCGCGAGTGCCAGACTAATCAAATCACAACCCGCCACACGCGCCATCGTTCTGGAATGCACCAATCTGTCACCCTATAAACAAGACATCAGAGAACATGCAGGTGTGGCAGTCTATGATATTGTCTACGCAGTTCACTGGCTGATAGAGTCCCAGGCAGCTTAAAAGCCTGTCCGTTCAACAGATATTTAAACGAGATTATCAGTGAAAGACTGGATAATGCGTCGCTCCCAGGCGCGACCCTCAACCACTACCCGCTTCAATGCCGGCACAATTGAAAGCCACTTTCAGCGTGATCGTGCGCGCGTAATACACAGTGCCTGGTTCCGGGCGCTACAGTCCAAGACTCAGGTGCTCGGTCTCGGTGAAAGCGATTTTTATCGCACCCGACTGACCCACTCACTTGAAGTGGCGCAAATAGGTACTGGCATTTGCGAACACCTGCGACGCAGCGCAAACGCGGAACAAACCGAATGGCTGGCACCGGGCAGCCTGATGGATGCGGCATGTCTTGCACACGATATCGGACACTCCCCTTTTGGTCACGGGGGTGAAGTAGCATTGAACTACATGATGCGTGATCACGGTGGCTTTGAAGCCAATGGCCAGACGCTGCGGATACTTTCGCGTCTTGGTGAATACTCCGAAGATGCCGGTCTCGATCTGACCAGACGCAGCACCCTCGGCATCATCAAGTATCCGGCTTTTTGCGATGAGCTTGCCTGCTATAGCGAAAATGCCGAAGCCAAAGCACCACTTAACCTCGATGACTGGCACCCGCCAAAAGGCATCTACAGCGACGAACACGATGTACTCGACTGGACGCTCGACGCTTTTAGCAACACCGACCGAGACACTTTTACTACATCGAGTAAGTCGGCGTCAGGCCATGCAAAAACCAGATACAAAAGCTTTGACACATCGATCATGGAACTTGCCGACGACATTGCCTATGGCGTGCACGACCTCGAAGATGCCGTTGCAATGGCCTTGCTTTCACCGAGTCAGTGGCATCAGGAATTTCTCGGTCACCTGACTCAGCTTGCCTCCAGCCCAATTAGTGAAAACCCGGATTTTTATACCAGCAACCTGTTCAGTGGCAAAAACAAAAACCGCAAGCATGCCATCAGCAAGCTCGTTGGCTGGTTCATCGATGAAATCGTTATCACCGAGCTTGAGGAATTCGAACACCCGTTGCTTCGCTATCAGGCAACAATGAGCCCGGTCGCCATGTCGGTGCTGAAGCTATTGAAAAAATTTGTCATGAACGAGGTCATTCTGCGACCCGAGCTTCAGGCCCTGCAATATCGCGGACAAAAAATGATCCTCAGGATATTCGAAATTTATCTTCACAATGGTGCCCGCTTGCTGCCGCCGGAGGTATGGGAAGAATCGCAGCACGCGAACAACCCACACCGGGTGTTATGTGACTACATTTCGGGCCTCACAGATGCCTCTGCAACGCGTATCTACAACCGCTTAACCTCACCCAGCGCCGGTTCTATCTTTGACCGGATTTAACCGCTGCAGCAGCTTCGTCAATACTGACAAAGCAAACCGCGCAGGAATTCCCCAAAAACGGTATTGACCCGGGCTTTACAGACAGTTACGGGCCGTTTTGCTTGATCTCATGACGGGTTTGTCACATGCTGTAGCAATCGCAGGCAGCCGTCTTGTTTGCGCCAGATCTCGTTGAGACCAAACAGAGGAATACCATGAAACTCACTTCCCGCTTATTAAAAACCGGCCTTGCCGGAACCGCAGCACTTGTGCTCGCCGCCACAGCAACCGCCGCCGATATCGAACCTGCTGTGGTTTTCGATATGGGTGGAAAATTCGACAAATCTTTCAACCAGGGCGTGTATGACGGTGTCGAGCGCTTCAAAGGCGAAACCGGTGTCGAGTACCGCGAATTTGAAGTCACCAATGAAGCACAACGAGAGCAGGCGTTGCGACGTATGGCTCAGCGCGGTGCTAACCCGGTACTGGGTATCGGCTTCGCACAGGCACCGGCGCTTGAGAAAGTTGCCAAAGAATTTCCTGATACAAATTTCGCCATCATCGATATGGTTGTTGACCTCCCCAATGTACGTTCAATCGT
>CAYLZS010000031.1:0-8321 GCA_964388065.1 uncultured Granulosicoccaceae bacterium | reverse complement strand
TGCAGAAACCATCTACTCTGGATGTGCCTAATCCTGCACCTGAAGCTAATTCAGGTCCTAAAGCTGGTGGCAGCGGCCTCGTAATGCCGGGCCAGATCAGTAACTCAGTTGTTCCGAATTTCACCCCGGAAGACGAACTCGAAGATGATGTACCGGGTTCTGTGACAGACTCGTTGCGCGATGAGCTGCCCTCGGTATCGAACGAGCCAGTGACAATTGAAGAATCGGTCGCTGACCAGGCTATAGATGAGAACATCAATGGTGCAGTAAAAGAAAAAGCAACAAGATCCGCAGCAACGGGTGGCAGTAAAAAGAAACTGGTCGCAGCGATTGCCGGTGCTGCAGTGTTAATTGGCGGTGGTACTTTTGCGTTTATGAATGCGGGGTCTATCGGTTCAACGAACCAGACTGTTGAAGCCGAATCTATGGTCTTCGATCCGGTTAAAGATGCCAGTCGCTCCATAGATAAAGTCAGGGTGCAGGTAGCAGATTTGCAGCCTGGAGCAGATCTTGAAAACTTATCGACTGGTGAGCTACTGGTGAATCTGAGTGATTCTGACAACAGCAGTGGCATAGTTGACCTGGAGCCTTACTTCCTCGAGTCAGGTAAAAGTGTTAAGAGAGGGCCGCGAATAGGTGCTGCGGTTCCTGCTGTAAGTAATCTGATGACCAGTGTTAATAACCGTGTGCCTCATCCGGCGGATCAGTATTTTGACGAGTGGTCAGCACGCGAAGCTGATCTCAGTCTGTTTCTCGCCTTACTGGATAACCTGATTGAAAAAGGGGATCTTGAAGTTGCGCAACAACTCAGTGATCGTGCAAAAGATAAGCTCTTTGCTGTGATGAGCAGTCAGAGGCTTGCGCGTGCATACAGTGATGCGGGGAAAAGTGCTGAGGTTACTACTCTTATGGCAATGGCCAATCGTGATACTTTCGCAATCAAGGCTCCTGAAGAACGCGTACTCGCCATATCTGATTATGCTTACACTGAACAGGCGATAGGCTTGAATGAGGACGCAATGGATACTTTCCTCAAAACAACTATTCTGGCGCGTAGTTTGACAAGACCAGAGCGACGAACCGTTGGATTAAGTTCTGCCGCAATTTACTTTCAAAGTGCGGGTAGAACCAAGCAAGCTCAGGAGCTGCTTACTGAATCTCTGGAAGCCGGGCTGAAGCTGCCGGAAAACACAGCAGCCAGAGATCTTGCGATCAGATACATCTCGCTTTCTGAAGCCCGCATGGGTCTTTTTAATCAGGCACTGGAGCATGCCAGAACCATCACTGATCCGTTCGCTACGGTATCTGCGTTGCATGGTATTGCATTGGCGATAGAAAGTACCGGTGATGATAACAATGCACGTAAAGTATTGAACATGGCGTACCGGGCGGGAAGCCTGATAGAAAACGAAGAAGAGCGTCGACAGTTGCTCTCTAAAGTAGTGCTTGCGAGCGAGCGAGAATAGTTGGCAACTCAAATTCGCCAGTCACGATTATAAAGAGAGAACTCTACCTATGACTACTATGCAGCCTCGTTTCAAAACCGGAATATTGGCAGGGTTAACTCTACTTGCAGTAACTGCCTGTGGTGGGGGATCGAGCACCCTGCCGATGGAAATCAATCTGGACACACCAGTACCTGCCGCGGCGTTGGAGCCTGTCGCGGCATTGGAGCCTGCCGCGGCATTGGAGCCGATAGCTGCATCAAACCAGGATGTTTTAGACAACGCTGGTAATGTTGGCTGTGAAGCAGCTCCTGAGGTTTTCAGACAGACTATGCTTGAATTAGCTAATGCAGCCAGAGTTGAAGCACGTATGTGTGGTCTTAGCTCGCACGATGCGACAGGAACACTTGAGTGGAATAATCAGCTCGCTCTGGCTGCGGCAGCGCATGGACGTGATATGGCTACTAACAATTTCTTTGCGCACAATGGTACTGATGGTTTGAGCGTTGATGGTCGAGCAGATGCTGCCAACTATCCGTGGCGTGCAATTGGTGAGAATATAGCTGCTGGTCAGACAAACCATGATCAGGTGCATCAGGACTGGCTGGATAGCCCCGAGCATTGTCGCAATATTATGAACCCGGTCTTTGCGGAAGTCGGTGCGGCATGTGTTCGCAATTCAAATACTGACTTTGGCACCTACTGGGTTGTTGTATTCGGTAATACAAAGTAGCTGGCACAGATTGGTTTATCGGGTACGTAGTTAGTTCGAAATCAGATTGAATGATGTAGCAGTTGTGACTGCTGCATGGCATTGTTCTTCTGACAATCTGGTGTTTTCCGGACTTGTTCGCTGTTGCATTAAATTCCCCTCCTCATTGCTGTGCTGGCCGCTGTTAGCCAACACATGAAATAGTTCGTGTGCGATCGCATTGCCAGTGTCAGGCGTTACTGAGCTTATCCAAACCGTGTTTTGCATCCATGGTCGGTTGCCGGTATTGGCGCGTCCGAACGCTTCGGCGTCAAACTTCACCTGCATGTCGGTGTCGGTTGCGAAAAATATAGTTGCAGCATCAGGTACCAGTTTTTCTTCGAGATGCCGTTGCAGTGTTAGTGCATTTCCGGGAGATAAATTTGAAATATAACTCGCACCCTCTACGCGGAATAATTGTTTTGCACCTATGGCAAAGCCGCACTGTGCGTAAATAGTATTTACCTGGTCAATAGCACTCTTGATTTTCTGCGTTGTCCAGGCTTTATCGAGGGCTACCAGATTCAAAGTAACTTCGGTTGCGAGGTTGTTAGATACCGGTTTATAGTCGGTGTCGCTGTAGCTTTTTAGGTTTGCGGTGTCGGCGATTGGATCCCCAATGTAACCGGTCGTTGCATACCGGCTTGTATTTGCCTTAACTGAATATTCTTTAATATTAGCTTTCAGTGCATCGAGCGTCATTTGTGGGTTGCCGCCCAGCAGTCTGGCGGCAAGTGCTGTCATACGAGCGACCGCATAGCTTGATCCGGATACACGTGTTTGTGTGCCGTTGAAGTCGGTGGCGGCTAAATTTTCAGCGGGGAGTAAATAGTCGACAGAAAGCCTGCCATAATTTGTGCGGTTTGCGGGGCGTACAAAATCATCCGCAGATGTTACGACCAGTATATTGGAATGATCAAGGACTGCCGGGTAGACTGGATTAATATCTATATCCCTGCCATTGTTGCCGGCGGATACTATAAACAGAATTTCCGGGTGTGCTGTAACTGCGTCTGAAAAAGCCCGCCACTCCTTATCATTATTGCTGCCCAATGGCATACCGATAATTCTTATACCATTATCTGCCGCATGTTCTACCAGTCTGGTCATTCGTGACATGTCCGGGCGTGGATAGCGGTATGGGACCAATGCAATATCCGGTGCTTCGTTTAAAGTAACAGACGCAGTTCGGGTGCCGTGTCTTTGTACAAAAAACGGTGACCGTGCCGGGTTTGCATCAAACGGAGTCTGATCATCGTCCCAGAAGTCATAGCCTATAATTGAGTTGTCTTTATCTAATGCAAGTGAATTGGCTATCTCTTCAAGCTGGTAGTTTACGCCAGAGTCAATCAGTGCAACTCTGAGTCCGTCTGATTTTCCTTTGTCTGGCAATGGCGGGTTGAGCCATTCTTTATCTGGTAGCGGTGTCCCCGATTGATCCAGTGTCTGTATATAGAGCGCAGATGAACCGTCATAGACAATGCTCCTTGCTTCAAGCAAGCTGCATTCATTGTCCAGCATCATCCAGATATTGGGTTTGGTTATATCTTCACTATATGATGCAGTCAATGCTGTACGACGTGGTCTGCCATTCGGTTCTATGATTTCAAGTTTTACTGAACCCTCCGGTGATGAAAACAGTTTTTCCTGACCAATGCGGGTTTGGCGTACAACGATTTCCTTTTCTGAGTAGGTGTGACTCGCCAGTTGAGGTGGTACTGTGTCTGGTTGATGACAAAGGCTGGTAGCTAGCGTTAAATAGTCTTTTTGCTCATCATCTGTTGATGCCTGCACTGGGTTCAGAGTGATCGCACCTACACACAGAGCAATATAGCAGGGCAGCTTAACCGATCGCGTTGTCATGTTCATAGGTTCTCTAATGTGAAATTGCTAATGTGTAGTTGTGGCTGGTTACCTACCTGTGGATTGTCAGACCAATGCTTCCAATTCGCGCCCCACTAGTCAGTTTTTCTTGTCATCTTTATGTGTTGGATACCAGCTTCTTCAAATTGTTCACCAGACTGCACAAACCCGAAGTCTTCGTACAGGCTTATGGCCGCCAGCTGAGCGTGCAAATACAGTGATGTTATGCTCTGATCATCAGCAATTTCAATAACCTTGCTCAGCATTTGTCTGGCGATTCCGTGGCGTCTCCAGTGCTCCAGTACGGCGATCCGGGTAACTTTGCCATCTGGCTGCAGTCTGGCACAACCTATCGGAGTACCGTCAGTTGTTTCTGCGAGTACGTAGGAGCTTACCGGATCATAGTCGTCAGATTCGAGCGAGGCAGGTACATTTTGTCCGTGTACAAAAACAATCTCGCGCACATGCATCAGTGCTTTTTTGTCTGCATCCCAGCTGGCAGATCTGATAATAAATTCCGCCATGTGGCTTACTCGTTATTGGTTGTTTGATGATTAGTGTCGGAGTTTTGCATCAGTAGTACCTGTGTCTGACACAATGTCGTCAGGAGATTGAGCATGTCCGGATCTGATGCATCGGATTGGCTGACGGTACGATGATCGCAAATTGCCGCGGCGAGCGGGCTGGAGCACGGGTAGGGTTTACCATCGGCGAAGAGGGTGGTTTTATTGTCGGAAAGCGTATAAGCGATTCTTTTTTGCGAGTTGCTAACCAACATTTCACCGCGAGCCAGATAGTCGCTGACTGTTTTAGAGGTGATGGTATTTGAGTTGTCTGATGTATCCTGAATTTCCTTTGGTTCGGTGACGCATCTTCCGATCCATTGGTTGAATACTTCATCTGGTTGTTGCAGCGCTGCGGTGAGCATTTTTCTCAACGCTGCAATGTCATCATTGTGAATCAGACCGGGGTGTGCAGTTATTACTCTGTGCGGGTCTTTAAATCTCTCGTCGCAGGCATCGCCTTCTAAAATGTAGTTGATGATCTCCGGCAGCATTTCGTCTATCGATGGGGCGCGAAAACCGATAGACCAGGTCATACAGGGTTCGTCTTTAGCGATGCCATGATGTGCGAACTGAGGCGGCAGGTATAACATGTCACCTGCCTGCAGCTGCCACGATTCATCTGCCCGAAAGTCACCCAGCAGATCGATAGTGCTGCTGACGGACGCGGATGATGCCTTTTTTTCTCTGGGCCTGTTTTCAATAGACCACTCACGTGTTCCGTCTGCCTGCAACAGGAATACATCATATTGATCAACATGCGCACCGACCGAGCCTCCGACTGGTGCATAACTGATCATCAGATCATCGATACGCCAGTCGGGTATAAACCGAAATGGTTGTAAGTAGTCGCGGAAATCCGGTAGCAGCTTTTCGACATCAGATACCAGCAGCGACCACTCTGAACCTGTGACATCATCAAAAAAGTCATCGCTGAGTGGCCCCTGGCACAAGCGCCATTCGTTGTTGCCGGTATGTTCAATGTACCTGGCGTTTGAGTCTTCGTCGCAGGCAAGGCCCGCCAGTTCATCGGGATCGACAGGGTTTTCGAAATCTGCAAAAGCAGAGCGAATCAATAGCGGCTTTTTTTGCCAGTACTCGGTTAAAAAACTCGCTTCTGATAAACTGTCCGGCCACTGGATATTCATGGGCCCGACTTTCAACGGTGAAGGTTTCATGAATCCGTATCGGGTAGTAATGCCGCCAGTTGATTTGCAAGGCCAATGTAGTTTGATGGAGTTAGCTCGAGTAGTTGTGCCTTAACAGTATCATCAAGTTCGAGTGTCGCGATAAACTCCTGCAGTTTTTCCTGTGTAATTGCCTCTCCGCGAGTCAGTGCTTTCAACTTTTCATACGGATTTTCAATACCGTAGCGTCGCATGACTGTTTGAATAGGCTCTGCAAGTACTTCCCACGAGGCATCGAGATCGGCGGCCAATGCCTGCTCATTTACTTCCAGCTTGTCTATGCCCTTGAGCAACGCTTCGTACGCAATAAGAGAATGTGCAAAAGCGACGCCGAGGTTTCGCAGTACCGTTGAGTCGGTCAGATCGCGCTGCCATCTGGAGACTGGCAGCTTTGCGCTGAAGTGCGTAAAAAGAGCGTTGGCTATACCGAAATTACCTTCAGCATTTTCAAAGTCAATCGGATTAACTTTGTGCGGCATAGTAGATGAGCCAACTTCGCCCTCGATTGTTTTTTGTTTAAAGTAGCCGATTGATATATAAGACCAGATGTCTCGGGCATAGTCTGTATATATTGTGTTGATCCGTGCGTAGACGTCGAATATCTCAGCCATGTAGTCGTGCGGTTCAATTTGTGTGGTGTACGAGTTGTGGGTCAGACCCAGGGACTCCACAAAATCATACCCGGTTTGCAACCAGTCAAGATCCGGGTAAGCGGTTGCATGGGCATTGTAGTTGCCGACAGCGCCATTCATCTTGCCGAGGAACTCCAGTGCACCTGCAGCTCTTATTTGTCTCTGTATTCTGGCTACCACGTTGGCCATTTCTTTGCCTAATGTGGTGGGGGTTGCTGTTTGCCCGTGAGTCCTGCTGAGCATCGGTGTATCTGCGTGGTTTATTGCCAGTGAGTGCAGAGACGCGGTAACTTTCGACACTACTGGCATCATCACCTCAGTGCAGGCCTGCTGCAGCATGAGTGCGTACGAGAGGTTGTTGATGTCTTCACTGGTGCAGGCAAAATGCAAAAAATTACCAGCTGCTGCCAGTTCTTCATTGGCATCGAACTGTTCTTTGAGAAAATATTCCACCGCTTTGACATCATGGTTGGTGGTCATTTCTATTTCTTTTACCCGCGCCGCATCATCTGCGCTGAAATCGGCAACCATGGTTTCGATATTTTGGTGGGCGTCGTCGCTTAAGGTCAGTTCGGTAATTTCCGGGTGTCGGGCGAGTGTCTGCAGCCAGCGCAGCTCTACGATGACACGATTACGGATGAGTCCGTATTCGCTAAAAATCAGTTGTAGTGACTTGGTTTTACTGGCGTATCTGCCGTCGATCGGTGAGATAGCGAGGAGGCTTTCTGGCATGAATGGGGTCTTTCTGATTAGCAAAAACCTGATTATCTCATGCAGGTAAATCGGAGCAAGAATAATTATTGAGAATAATGGTCGGGCTCTGGCTTCTGCGCCGCGGGTGTTGATGGTGGCTCAGAATGAGACGAATGCCTGCTCAATAGCCGTATTGATAACACCTGACGAGTAGTAAATCGCGCTGTGGGCTGAGTTTACGGATTGACTCAGTAGTGCGCCGGTTAAGGTCAGGGGCCGACCTGGATCGATTAAGACGCCCGGGTCTGTCAGTCCGATTTATCAAACAAAGATTCAACCTGATCATCTTTGTCGTCATCTGTCTTATCGTCTGAATTTTTTGCGCCGGCTGCAATGGCGATCTGACCTATCTCGATAAATTTCCACATTGGTGTAAATGTCACCATGCTGGCAACCATCGCGCCGCCTCTCAGTGCCCAGGCGAGTGCACCCACTGAAACACTAAATGAAGCACCCAATACGGTATCTTCGATCAGTTTAATGCGTGAGCCGCTTTGTTCTTCAAGATGTTCGAAATCGTCTTCCAGCTGCGCAAGCTCCCTTAAAAAGCTCGTATTCGATATAGAGGTCTTTTCGGATGGGGCATGCACCTCCAGAACCAGATCGAATGTTGTGGCACTTAGCACTTGCAGTTCGGTATTGCTGCTTAGGTCTACCGCTTCGCGATGTTGCGTGACGTCAATCGTTTCTCGTTGGAAAAAATCGGTTTGTACAGCACTTACCTCTGGCAACTCCTGCGTTTCAACTTGATTTGAGGTGCTGTCGGTGCGAATTTCAGTCGCACGGTTTTCTGAGAATGGCAGGGTTGGTTCTTTGGTGACTTGCTTGTCCTGCACCGGTTCTGCGTTTGCCTGTATGACTTCTTTTTCCGGTGCCTCTTCGGTTATCGGGGTGTCTACTTGTTCGGTGATAGGCTCGATAAATGCCAACGTATTATCCAGACTTTGTTCAATTGCCGGTGCTACCGGTGGTTCGATCGTGACGGTTACAGTGGCAATACTAAATATTCCGTCCTCGTTGGTTACGCGATAGGTGAACTCGTCATTTAATATATCTGAGCCGTTGTGAACATAGGTGAAGGTGCCGTCTTGTTGTAGTTCGACAGTACCGTTTGATGGAGGAACTTC
>CAYLZS010000030.1:0-27756 GCA_964388065.1 uncultured Granulosicoccaceae bacterium | reverse complement strand
CTACTATAGAGGGACCTAACTTCCTAAGCATATAACTGGAAGGCTACGCATTGCGTGGCCTTTTCTTTTTTGCAGACAAACAAATACTCGTTGAAGTCTTTAAAGCGCTGCAGTTAAACTGCAGCAACTATCAAAAAACGCGGGATCGCTGTGTTGCCTGCACACTTCAACAAAGTTGCCTACTTCAATAAGTTCGGGAGTTTTAATCAACCCGGCAGCCAAAAAACCAATGGCCTGTCTTATGGCCACTGACCAGAGTTACCTTAACCCGTGGCTTACTTTGGTCCACACCAAAGGGCTCGGTCCGGGCTTGCTGCGCAAACTGACTGAAGGCCTTGGATCCATCGACTCAATTCTTGGCGCATCTGACAGCAAGCTGCGTCAGGCCGGACTACCGGAAAAGGTCGTCACATCCCTGCGTCAGGTCGATGCCGCGAACATCCAGACCGACCTCGACTGGCTGGCTGACGCATCGGACCGGTCAATCATTACACGCAACTGTGCACAGTACCCTGAGCGTTTGAAAGAAATCGCGGATCCTCCGCTGGTGTTGTACGTTCGCGGTGACGTGGATGTTCTCAACACGCCGCAACTCGCGGTTGTCGGTAGTCGCAAACCCAGCCACAGTGCCGAAAACCATGCGTTTGATTTCGCCCAAAAGCTGGCAGGCTACGGGATTACCATTACCAGCGGGCTGGCTTTAGGTGTCGATGGCTTTGCACATCGTGGCGCTCTGGCAGCTGGCGGGTTTACCGTTGCAGTCACTGCCACCGGGCTGGATCGCGTATATCCGGCAAAGCATCTTCAGCTGGCACAGGAAATTGCCGTCCAAAGTGCCATCATCTCGGAATTCCCGATCGGTACCAACCCGCACGCGGGCTTCTTCCCACGTCGCAACCGAATCATCAGTGGTCTGGCATACGGGACGCTGGTGGTCGAGGCATCGCTCAAAAGCGGCACACTAACCACAGCGGCTCACGCGACTTCACAGGCACGCGAGGTTTTCGCAATCCCGGGCAATATTGATAACCCGCAAAGCCGCGGCTGCCATGCCCTGCTGAAAAACGGCGCGACCCTGGTGGAGACGGTCGATGACATACTGGAAGTTCTCGCACCGCTTCTGCCAAAAACCGTCAACTTCGAATCAGATCAGAAAACCGACGAAAATCTGTCTGACAATACAGAGCCAAAAGTGGACATTGCAACTAAAAAACTGCTGCAAGCACTCGGCTCCGATCAGATGTCGCTCGATCAGCTCGCTGACCGGTCAGACCTTGATATTGTCACGGTTACCCAAATAACCCTCGATCTGGAACTCAACGGCACAATCAGGAAAATCGCTGGTGGAAACTTTGTTCTCACCAGTCCCTGAGCGAATCAATTTCGACATTTGAAATCTCAGTAATTGCAACAATATCAAAAACTTTCCGTCACCAGCCTCACATTTGAACTCAGGTTGATAAAACTTTTTTTAAAAAGCTGTTAAGGTTCGCTGCACTGGTGCAACTGCTGAAAATGGTTTAAAAGCCTGACAATAGAACCCAAAATGGACTGCATTATTCACAGAAAGTGGTAGAAAAATTTACCCACTCTTCTCTGTGGCTGCTAAAACTTACACGGACAGTTTTTCCGAATCTAAAACCTGCGTTAATTATTAATGAGTAAAAACCTGATAATTGTAGAGTCCCCGGCCAAGGGCAAAACGATTAAAAAATATCTCGGCAAGGACTACGAAGTACTCGCGTCCTACGGACACGTGCGCGACCTGATACCTAAAGAAGGTGCCGTCAATACTGAATCGGCCTTCGAAATGAAGTACCAGCAGATCGAGCGTAACGAAAAACACGTCAACGCAATCATCAAGGCGTTGAAAAAAGCCGACATGCTCCTGCTCGCAACTGACCCGGATCGCGAAGGCGAAGCCATCTCCTGGCATCTGGTTGAGCTTCTGGAAGAAAAAGGCCTGCTGAAAGACAAAGAGGTCAAGCGCGTGGTCTTTCACGAGATAACCAAGACCGCCGTCAAAGATGCAGTAGCCAATCCACGTGAGCTTTCATTCGATCTGGTCAATGCCCAGCAAGCTCGTCGCGCGCTCGATTACCTGGTGGGATTTAATTTATCTCCGTTGCTTTGGAAAAAGATCAGTCGAGGCTTGTCAGCCGGTCGGGTACAAAGCCCGGCGCTTCGCATGATCGTGGAACGCGAAGAAGAGATAGAAAGATTTATTCCGGAAGAATACTGGAGCGTTACCACTGACCTTGTAAAAGACAAGACAGAGTTCGGTGCTCGCCTGTACACATTGGAAGGTGAAAAATTCAAGCAGTTCACCATCACCGATGGAGAACGCGCAGCCGAAGTAAAGACGATGCTTACCAAAGCCGCCAACGGCAAACTGACGGTGTCGATGGTCGAGAAGAAGCAACGCAAACGTAACCCGGTGGCACCATTCACCACGTCAACACTGCAACAGGAAGGCGTTCGAAAACTAGGCTTTTCGGCTCAGCGCACGATGCGCTCAGCACAGAAGCTTTATGAAGGGATCGACACTGGTGATGGCGCTGAAGGCCTTATTACCTACATGCGTACCGACTCTGTGAGCTTGTCGCAGGATGCAATTGCCGACATCCGTTCTCATGTGGAAAAGCAGTACGGCACAGACTACCTGCCCGAAACACCGCACGTTTATAAAAACAAATCTAAAAACGCACAGGAAGCTCACGAAGCGGTACGTATAACCAATGCATCGAAAACTCCGGAAAGCGTTAAATCTGCTCTAAAGCCCGATGAGTACAAGTTGTACTCACTGATTTGGAAACGCACCATGGCATGCCAGATGATTCACGCCACCATGGATCAGGTATCGGTCGAGTTCGCCTGTGGTGACAACAATACTTTTAGAGCGAGTGGATCAACAGTTAAGTTTCCAGGCTTCATGAAAGTCTATCTTGAAGATGAAGACGACAAGAAAAACGACAACGACAATGACAAACGTCTGCCTGAATTAAATAAAGGTGATGTGCTCGATCTGAACGAGATCAACATGACCCAGCACTTCACCGAGCCACCACCTCGCTACACTGAAGCATCACTGGTTAAAGCACTGGAAGAACACGGCATTGGCCGCCCTTCAACCTATGCGAGCATTATATCTACCTTGCAAAATCGCGAATACGTAGAGATGGATGCCCGACGCTTTACACCGACTGATGTCGGCAGTGTAGTAAACAAATTTTTATCAAAGCACTTTACCAAGTACGTTGACTACGACTTCACAGCCAACCTTGAAGACGAGCTCGATGCCGTATCACGCGGTGAAAAAGAGTGGGTACCGTTGATGAAAGACTTCTGGGACCCGTTCAACGCCCAGGTACAGGACAAAGAAGAAAACGTAACACGCGAAGAAGCTGTAGCGTCACGAGAACTGGGCACCGATCCTGAAAGCGGCAAACCAGTAACAGTTCGAATCGGTCGATATGGACCTTTCGTACAAATTGGTACCAAGGAAGATGAAGAAAAACCAAAATTTGCAGGCCTAAGACCCGGTCAGAAGATGGACAAGATCACCTTCGACGAAGCGATGATCTTATTCCAGCTACCTCGAAAACTAGGTGAAACCCCTGAAGGCGAAAAAGTCACCGTGAGTATTGGTCGCTTCGGACCCTACGTAAAATATGACAGCAAGTACGCGTCTATAAAAGAAGATGATCCATACACGATCACTCTTGAGCGCGCCCTTGAAATCGTTGAAGAGAAAAAAGAAGCCGACCGCAATAAAGTCGTCAAAGTGTTTGATGAAGACCCTGAAATCCAGATACACAATGGCCGATGGGGTGCGTATCTAACCAACGGCAGCAAGAATGCCAAGCTTACTAAAGAGCAAAAAGAAGCACCGCTCGAAATAGATTTCGCTACCGCAAAAAAACTCATTGACGAAGCACCTGAAAAACGCGGTCGCGGCAAAAAGAAAGCTGTTGCCAAGAAAAAGGCAGTAGCCAAAAAGAAAACTGCTAAAAAGAAGGCGTCGAAGAAAAAGGCGTCTTCTAAAAAGAAAGCTACCGCCAAAAAGAAAGCAGCAAGTAAAAAAGTTGCAGCTAAAAAGGCGAAAAAAGAAGAGTCAGGCGACGACAGCTCTGAAAAGGTAAGCGCCTGATAGTTTTCGCCCCGAGATAGTTTGGCATGAACGAACATGCCAAACGGGATGTCACTGCCGCCTGCAAAGCACTGAAAGCAGGTGGTGTAATAGCCTACCCGACCGAAGGAGTATTCGGTTTAGGCTGTGACCCCGCCAATGAAAACGCCATTGAAGAGTTGCTGACTTTAAAAAACAGAGACATTGCCAAAGGCTTTATCCTGATTGCTTCAAATCGACAACAGCTTTCGCCATACACAGGTAAACTCAACGCGGCGATTGAAGAAAAACTAAACGCTTCGTGGCCCGGGCCGGTAACCTGGATTCTGCCATGCAGTGAAAGCGCACCCATATCGATAACCGGTGGTAAAGCAACTATAGCAACACGTGTAACTGCTCATAAGATTGCCAGCACCTTGTGCAATGAATTTAACAGTGCGATTATTTCAACGTCGGCCAACATCAGCGGTAACCCCGCATGCATCAATGCACAGGAAGTGTCAGGGATATTTGGCAGCAAACTATCCTATATTCTCGACCATCCGATTGGTGACCTTAATGGCCCCACACCAATTTTTGATGGCCTAACCGGTGATCAAATCCGCTGATATGAATGCCACTGAAGACATCGATCGTGTTAGCACCTATCTAACATCGCTACAGGAATCGATAAGTGCTGCAATAAAACGCCATGATCCGGACTCACAACTCACCGAAGACTCATGGCAAAGAGAAGACGGAGGCGGTGGCAGAAGCCGGGTCTTTTCCGGTGGCAAAGTTTTTGAGCAGGCAGGGGTGAATTTTTCACACGTGTTTGGCGACAAGCTACCACCATCAGCAACAGCCAACAGACCAGCACTTGCCGGACGCGGCTTTCAGGCCATGGGCGTATCGTTAGTATTTCACCCGCACAACCCCTACGTTCCAACCACCCACTGTAACGTACGATTTTTCATTGCAGAAAAACCCGGAGAAGAACCTGTCTGGTGGTTCGGTGGTGGCTTCGACCTGACACCCTACTACGCCAACATGGAAGACTGTATACACTGGCACCAGACTGCAAAGGACGCCTGCGATCCATTTGGCGACGAACACTATGTAAAGTTTAAAAAATGGTGCGACGAATATTTTTATCTCAAACATCGAGACGAGCCACGCGGGATAGGTGGTTTGTTTTTCGACGACTACAACGAACAAAACTTTGATCACAGCTTTGAGTTCACACAAAGCGTAGGCGACGCATTTCTTAAAGCGTACGAGCCGATTCTATTAAAAAGAAAAGACACTTCCTTTGGCGATCGCGAACGTCAGTTTCAGCTCTACCGCAGAGGCCGCTACGTAGAATTTAATCTCGTTTTCGACAGAGGCACACTCTTCGGACTTCAATCTGGCGGCAGAGTGGAATCTATATTAATGTCATTACCCCCGAATGTACGCTGGCAATATAACTGGTCACCGGAAGCTGGTACGCCGGAGGCTGAGCTTTATGATGTTTTTCTGCGTCACAGGGACTGGTTGTCGTAGGCCAACGACTGTGGCTTTATTTTAACGTTGTTCTTTTCGCTCTTGCTTGTTCTTTAGTCTTGACGAGTTGGCTTGTTATTTATCGCTATGTCTTGCGTTGATCGTTATGGCTTGCGTTGATCGTTATGGCTTGCTTTGATCGTTATGACGTGGCATCCATGCCGTGTTTCGAAGCCAGTCCCTGGCTCTACGAGTCACTTTTCAAAAGACGAAAAGTGACCAAAAGTCTTTTTCGCGCACTTATTCGCCCTGCGGGTGCCTGCGGCATTTTTTGAAATCAGCCTCCACCGGGTCGCGCTAAACGCACGTCCCTGTGCACAGCGCTCACGCGCCATCCATGGCGCTTAGACCCGCCTCCGGCTGATCTCAAAAAACAAATAAAACGCTCGGAGCGGCTTGCTGTTCGCTTCGCTCCAGAATTGAGTAGTGGTTAGCTGAACAAGTTACTTAAATCGTTTGCGCGATATTGTTTGAAGACGTTGTTGGGCAGGTTTAGCCAGTCTTCAAGTACGCTGTTGTACAGTGCTCTGTAATCCATTGTGAATTGCAGGTCGCCGTTCCGGAGATTTCCGAGATTGGGGTGTTGGCCGTGAAAGCCTCCGCTTACGTTGCCTCCGAATACGAAGTGTGCGGCTGCGGTGCCGTGGTCTGTGCCGTTGCTTTGGTTTTGTGCGGCGCGGCGTCCGAATTCTGAGTAACTTAAAACTGCTGTGTTGTTCCAGTTGTCTGTTTTGCTTAGCTCTTTTTGTAGTCTGTTGGCACCTTTGGCCAGCTGTTTCAGTAGTCCGGTGTGTCTGCCTGGCTGGTTTTCGTGGGTATCGAAACCCGCTAATGATATTTTAATTACCGGTGCATCAATACCTGAATTAATCAGGTTGATTGCGTGTGCTATCTGGGCGTTGAAGTCACCGCCGCCTTTTGGCTTTACGGGGTGGGGATTGTTTTCTACTTTGTTTGCTATTTCTTCTATTGATGCGTTTAGAGTGGCAGCGCGGTCTAGTAGCAAATTCATGGCTTTGCTTTTGTGATGCTTTTTATTTGATGGTGAGTCGAGGCTTCTGCCTGCAAACTGACCTGCTGTTTTCATCGACAGCCAGTTGCCGGCGGGGCTGTTAAATACTCCCATGCCACCGCCCAGTGAAATACCGTGTGCATCAATGCTGGATAATGCATAGGCGTGTTCGATGTCGTGTGTTATCCATCCATCTCTGCGAGATCGATTACCGTCGCCGCCTGTTTCCCAGAGCGCAATGGATGCAAAGTGCGATCGGTTCGGGTTGGGATAACCCAGTCCGTGTACAACAGCCATATCGCCGTTTTCCCAAAGCGGCATCAGCTCCCTGAGTGCGTTATTGAAGCCGAAGTAATCATCGAGGCTAATAACTTCGCTTTTATTCAAGCCTATGGAGGGGCGCAACTCGTGATACCGGTCATCCTTGAATGGGACAACGGTGTTTAACCCATCATTGGCACCCGACAGTTCAAGAAGTATTACTCTTTTGTGTGAGCTTAAGGCGGGCAGGTTATTTGCCAGCGATGGTTTTGGTATGAGTGGCAGTACAGTCAATCCACTGAGAAGTTTTATTATTGATCGTCGGTTCATCATTTATACCTTAATCAGTGCGCCATTTTACTTAAGCTGAAATGCAAGGTCGGTAACTACTTCGTGAAAGTCAGTGTCCGAACCGGTTGCCGTATTGACGGGCTCGGTGGGTAATAACAGTGTTAACAGATTTAATTCTGGTTGTATTTTCCTGAGTAACTTTAGGTTCCTATCCCTTTGTTCTTCTGTCAGTCCTGCCGGCAGCGGGGTTACGATTTTCTCGGTCACTGTAGTGTCGATCATCGGGCGAGGTACAAGTTCAAGTTGAATTGATGGATCGTAAAATCGACTGGATGGCAATTGATCTAACAATGCATCAACATCGCTTTTCCATTTGCTGTAATTGCGGGCACCGCGTGACTCACCCGGTTTTTCACCGTTACCGGTAATTTCGTACAGATCGTCCAGCAGCATCCAGAGTGCGCGCACCAGTTTTTTGTCTGGTGGTTGCAAGTCTTCATACATACACAGATTCTTTTTTGACTTGAGCTCAATTGATAGTGTTTTGAAGTGAGAGTTGTCCCATGCGCACTCCGGCCATTCGACCAGGCAATTCGGCCAGCAGTCGAAACTATTTAGCCTGAGTGAACTACCACCAGTTCTGTGTTTGAAGAAACTAAGTGTCATCGTATCCCAGAATCGTCCTTGAAACTCAACATCAGATAGCGTGAATGACAGGCTTAATGGTCTGGCAAAGCGCAGGGTAGCACTACTGGCTCTCATGGTATTGGCGGGCAATGGTTTATTGTTATTGTCAGATCCTGTAAGTGATTTTTCCATTCGCAATGTGCCTGGACAATACAGGCTGCCTTGTTGTTCTGGTTTCTCGCGAGCGCACTTACCCGTTTGTTTGCCATCGCGTGACAGCCATACTTTGTTGCCTAATGATGCACGATTGACGTATAGATTTCGGTCGGCACCTCCGGGGGTGGTGCCATCGTTAATAAACGAAACCTCAATTGCACTGACGTCCTCACTGGCAATATCTACTGGAAAAGTAATTGTTTGCCACGGAATATTATTTCGCTGTACACGACCTATGCGCCTGGTATCGTGACCACCTTTGAGTTCCAGTTCGCCTGACTCCCATACGCTACCATTACGGCTATGGACTTTGACAAGATACCGAACATGTTCATCAAACTCTTCGGCAGCCATACGAATGGCGAGTTCCTGATTACCGGCTGCACCATCTGCTGACTGCATCATCATTGATGGCGATGATTCATTGTTTTGTTCCTGATATTGCGATTGCATAGTAAGTTTGTCAGACATATCGGCCATTGGCTGACCAGCCATGTTCGTATTTTGTGTTTACTCTGATACTGCTTCGGTACCAAGTTGTTCCAGCCATTCAAGCCGTGCGAGTAGTCTGCCGGGTGTGACCCACGAAGAACCGCCGGGCCAGCCAGCAACGTTTGGTGGCTCGAACAGGTGTTGTCCCATTTGTTGCAGCCTGGTTGGCAGTGTTTGCCAGTCTGGAGGCAGGGTGCCGCTTGAGCGTATCGCACCAATGCTGAGAGATACTGGTGACTGCACAATCGATGCGCGGTTTTCAGCGTGCCAAAAATCATCACTCAGTAAAATGCTTTTGTAGAGTGTTTTTATATCGTAGTCTGAGTCTCTGAAAGCGCTTGCGTGATAGGTGAGCTTGTGATCGTTGGCTGTGCTTACTTCCCCGACCAGTATCCGCCAGAACCTGGCAGTGATATATCTGGCGGCAGCGGGTTGTTCAAGAATCAAATCGACGAGATCGTCGCCATTAAATTTACCGGTTTTTCCAAAGATTGTTTTGTTCTTTTTATCGTGTGTCCACTCTTTGAAGACAAATCGCATGTCGAAAACGTTTGAAAAACTGTAACCGGTTAACGCACGTGCGGCATTTTTAATATCTGCTTCGGTGTAGTTCCCTTCACCGAGGGTAAACAGTTCAAGAATCTCTCTGGCCAGGTTCTCATTGGGTTTTTGTTTTTTGCTGTTGTTGTTATCGAGATAATTAAGCATTGCCGGGTCGCGAATAATGCTTTTTAAAAATGTCCGAAAATTTCCAGCACTGTGCTTGCGCAACATCATGTGTTGTCTGAGTATTGATATTGCCTGGTGATTAAGTGCCGAGTAGGCGGTGGCAAAGTGGTTATGCCAAAACAACACCAGTCGCTCTGTCTGCGGGCTGGGTGTTGCTATCATCTCCTGAATCCACCAGCGCCGCAGGGACTGTATCTCACTGCGGCGTATCTGGCGAAATTTCTGTTTGTCAGAAGTTGGCAGTTTGCCGAATCGATGGTGGTGTGGGGCTGAGTTACTCGTCCATGACGGCAGTGGTGTCTGTGTTTGCGTGTTTAACCCCGAAACAATTTTACTTACTGCATCGTTGCGGCTAAGGCCAATAAACTGATTGAGTTCTGACGGGCTTGCACCAAACCCCGTCCGCGTAATGAGGTGGCGAGCGTCACTGAACGAAAGGGTGTCCGCTGCATGACTTTGTGTTGCCAGCGTGAGCAATGAAACCAGCAGCGCAATGAAGTGGGTACATTTCATCGAAATTTTCCGTTGCTCGTCATGGTGTCCGGAGGTTTTGGATCAGTGTCGGTTCGAATTTATTCTGAACGGCGGTGTACGCCTTCTGAATAAGTGTATACCGACAATGTGAAAAAATTGTGTGTATGGACTGATGTAAATATCCGTCATGACAAAAAGTCAGATTACAGTGAAATGGTGAGCGCCCATTAGCTAAGTTATGCGGTCAACCACGCAAGGTGTTTCAACTCTTGGGTTCTATGTCAGTTTTGCTGGTTGCCTCGCCGACATTGATTCATTGGCAGCTTTAACGCCAATAATGATGACTGGAGTGTGATGGTGGTGAGTTACCTACCAATTGAAAAACAAAAAAGCCGACTTACGTCGGCTGTTTTTCTTGCTTAAGTGGTGGAGACGGCGGGAATCGAACCCGCGTCCGCAAGCACTCCGCCCTCGGCGCTACATGCTTAGTTTCGTCATTAGTTTAACCGCTCCGACCCGACGAACAGGGGCTGAATTGGCGATCCTTTGAATGTTTAGTGGTTCGGGTCAAGGCTCCCCTCCCTCACGATCCTGCGGCTGATGCCCCCGGTCCGAGTCACAGGCAAAACGGATTCGGGGTAGAACTGAACTAACTAGAGGTTAAAGTCTAATTAGGCAGCCAGTGCGTAGTTGTCGTCGTTGGCAACTAAAGGTTTTGCAACTGGTTTAACGAGGTATTTGCCCCTCGGCATGCTCCTAAGGTTTTGCCACCCGCGTCGAAGCCAGGTCGTCCCCTTATTTGGTACTCAATAGAGTATATAGCGTCGCTTCCGGCAAATTCAATAGCGGGTTTTGCAATTGTGCCGGTGTGAGTGAATATATTGGCCCCGCAAGTTCACAGTTGTGTTGTACAAGCCCTGTCTACAGCCAGTTTAAGCGGGCTTTGTGAATAACAGGCGGAATTGTGTAAGAAGTGTTTTGCCAAGATCTTTTACATCCCGAATAGTAATTGCTCGCTGATAGTAGCTTGTAACGTCGTGGCCGATGCCGATTGCTGCCAGCTCGAGATTTTGTTGTTTCTCTAAAAGTTGAATGACCTGGTGCAGATGATCGACCAGATAGTTCTCCTTATTGGCCGACATGGTACTGGTGTCAATCGGTGCACCGTCAGAGATGACCAGTAGTATCTTTCTTTCTTCTGGTCTGCGTTGTAGTCGGTCGTTTGCCCAAAGCAGTGCTTCGCCGTCGATATTTTGCTTGAGTAAATCTTTATGGAGCATCAAACCAAAACCGGTTCTGGCACGTCGATACGGAACATCTGCAGATTTATAAATGATGTGGCGCAAACCGTTTAGTCTGCCCGGGTCTTGTTGCTTGCCTTGTTCCTTCCACAAGCTAAACAAAGGACCGCCGTGCAGTTCGGTGGTAGTGAAGCCAAGAATCTCTACCGATATACCGCAGCGCTCCAGTGTTTGAGCGAGAATGTCAGCGCAGGAGGCGGCAATTGCTATTGGCTTGCCTAACATTGACTTCGAATTGTCGACCAGCAAGGTGACGACAGTATCTTTGAATTCGAGATTACTTTCTTCCTTAAAAGAAAGACCATTGTGCGGTTGTGTGATTATTCTTGTTAGTCGGGACGCGTCAAGCAGTCCTTCTTCGAGGTCAAACTTCCAGTATCGGTTTTGGTTAGCCATTAGCAACCGCTGCAATTGGCCCGATAGCTTACCGACGATTCTCGAGTGCCGCTCTATGTGTTCATCAAGCGTCAGGCGAAGCGCATTTCTGTCGTCATTGGTGTAGAGTGAACTGGCGTGAACAACTTCATCAAATGTATTGCTGTAGCTTTGGTATGGTGCGGGCGTCTGTTCTGGTTCAGTTGCATTTGATTCTGCGTCTGCATCGACAGGTGCATCACGATTTTTAGTGATATCTTTATCGAAGTCCGAATCACTGTCACTTTCTACTATTTTTTCTTCGCCTTCGTCGTAATCGTCCCGTGTATCAATACTGGCGAGTAATGAATTGTCGTCTTCTTCTTCAGAGAATTGTGTGTCATCCGGCTGTTGATCTGTGGCGGTTTGCTCTTCTTCATCGGTGTGACCGGCGCGCTCCGGATTGGTGGTTCGGTTTGTAGTGTCCTCGTTTAGTGTTGCGATGATTTTTAAAGAAAGCTGTGCAAACGCTTCCTGATTATTCTTATTCTGATCAAGTTGGGGCCAGAGTTCCCGCGTACCGCTCAACAGGGGTTCCTGCCATTTTGCGAGTACTTCGGAAACAGGGTCAGTGGTGATAACCGGTTGAAGCAGTGCCTTTTTAGTGAGGTGGGTAATTACCAGTTTCAGCTGCTCTGCATCATCGGTAAATGTATGCGGCAACGTTTGCTGCCAGAGTGCTGCCAGGTTGCTGGCTAACCCGGGTCTGTGTCTCGAACCCAGCGATTCACATCGCAGCCTTTCCATCTGCTGAAATAGTGCTTTCGCGAGTACTGAGTACGGTTGGTATTTCTGGTGTGTATCACAGCAATGGTGTGCTGCGACCACGGCAATAGAGTCACCGATTCCCCGAACCACCGACGGATTTTCATCTGCTGCAGGCGTAGGCATGCCAAGTTGCACAGCGAGAGCTGAGTTATCTGGAATTACTGATAGCTGCGGGTCCTGAGCGATGGCTCTGGCGCTGTCCACAATCGACTTATTCAGTGCTTGTGTTGTGGGTTGAGGTTTGTGCATTGGCAGGTGACGTTTAGGTGGCCCTGAGTGTAGCAAGTTGTGTGATTGTCAAAAAATTATCATCAATAGTTGTGTAGCTGAGAATTACAGTGATTTCAGTAGTTTGATTTCCGGCCTCTTCTTTGCAGGCTAATTCGATCCAAACTTAAATTTTGTCACAGGCATTTTCCAGCATGAATCTTATCCCTACCGGAAAGAAAGCAGCGAATTTGGTGGTACTTACGACATTTGGCGCGTTGCTGCTTGGCGGTTGCAGTACCGCAAATAAAGTACCCGAAGTACCAGGTTCTGCGGTTTCCACTACAGATTATGAAGACACGCTTTCACGCGGAATTTATGCGGTTGCCGGAATTGGCCCAAGTCGACTGGACCCTGATACATCAGGGGTGCCTGGTTTTGATGCGAATGATCGCGTAGAGCCTGCAGGGCAAGTGACTATCGGTGCTGATTTGACAAAACATATTGCACTTGAAGCGCACTCGGCAGATCTCGGCAGTGCCGGACTGTCACCCAGTGGTCGCATTAATTATCATATTAACGGTGCGAGCGCGTTGTTATATGCCGGTGGTAACCGTGGTCGTTTCCGACGCCAGGGATTGACTGGTTTTGGACGTCTGGGTGTTGGTTTTCTCGACAACTCGGCAGTTGGTGATGTGCAATTTACCCAATCAAATGATACGCACGTACTGTTCGGTGGGGGTCTGGAATACATGACATCTGTTGGTCTGGGGTTAAGAGCTGAAGGTGTAGTCTTTGATACCGATATTCAGTATGCACAACTCGGATTAATGTATCGCACCGGTCGTAAAAAACAGACTGAGCGTCCGAAGCTTGCATCTGTAGAGAAGCAACAACCGGAGCTTGCAGCAGCTGTACCTGCAGCAGCTGTACCTGCGCCGGCACCATCGCCTACTGATGCCTGTAGTGGTCTCGGCGGCATGCTGGAAGGTATTGTGTTCCCGACTGACTCTGCCGGGCTGACAATGCAGTCTGTGCGTGCACTTGATCAGGTTGCAGACACCCTGAACGAATGTCCGGATTTGTTTATCGAGCTCAGCGCGCACACTGACGGCCGAGGCAGTGAAGGCTATAACGAGGGGCTGGCAGGTAAGCGTGCTCAATCGGTGGTGGACTACCTCAGTGCGTTAGGCCTGAGCCGTGACCGCTTGATTGTCGACGCAGTAGGTGAGACGACACCGGTTGACAGCAACGATACTGCTGAAGGTCGTGCACGCAATCGCCGTGTGGATTTTATCGCCAGATAATATTCTACTCACATGTAGATTCTTTAAAGCCCGCACCTGTTGCGGGCTTTTTTGTGGCTGCGACGAAAATATCCGGAGGGGATTTTGATCGAATAAGGTGGGGTGAATTTACCACTGGTGGTGTGCATCTATGGCATAATTCCGGGCTCAGTGGTCTCTCGCCACTTTATCTCATTCAAATCAGGGAACAAGCAAATGTTGGTGCTGATTGGCGGCAGTGCGATGTCTGCATTTCGCGTCGAGGCATTGTTAAAAAAGTGCCCTGAGTTGTCAAAGTTATCCGCACAGTTTGTCTATTTTGTTGACGGTAACCTTTCACCTGACAGCATCTCAAGACTGCGAGGCCTGCTCGCTGCAGAGCCTGCAAATGATATCCGTCCTGAGCTGGTAACCGTTCCGCGATCCGGCACAATTTCACCATGGGCATCTAAAGCAACTGATATCGCACACAACTGCGGATTGCACGATGTACTGCGAATTGAGCGCGGTACCGCGTGGTTTACAGACGGCACACTCAGTGAGGAAGCACAGCCACTCTTTTACGACCGTATGACCGAGATGGTACTTGCCGATCCGGGTGAGTCGGAAATTCTTTTCAGCGATAAACCGCCCGCGCCATTGGTTGAAATTGAGACATTGCGTGGTGGTGTTGAACAGCTGCAAAAAGACAACATTACCTATGGTTTTGCGCTGTCCGATGATGAGATTGACTATCTGGTAGAAAGCTTTAACAAGCTGGGCCGCAATCCGACAGATACTGAACTAATGATGTTTGCGCAAGCTAACTCAGAGCATTGCAGACATAAAATCTTCAATGCAGATTGGGTTATAGATGGCACTGCCGCCGACAAATCCCTGTTCGGCATGATACGCGAAACTCATAGTGCGCAGCCGGAGAGGACTTTGGTTGCCTATGATGACAACGCTGCGGTTATTGCGGGGTCACACGGCAAGAGATTTATGGCGCACCCGGTAAGCGGCACATACAGCTACACCGAAGAAGCCGTTAACATACAGATTAAAGTAGAAACACATAATCACCCGACTGCTATCAGTCCTTATCCGGGTGCAGCGACGGGCAGTGGTGGTGAAATACGAGATGAAGGTGCTACCGGGAACGGTGCCAAACCAAAAGCGGGTTTGTGTGGCTTTAGTGTATCGAACCTTCGCATTCCAGGGTTTACTCACGACTGGGAACAACATGCGGGCAAGCCTGAACACATAGCCTCTGCATTTCAGATAATGCAGGAAGGACCCATTGGTGCAGCGGCATTTAACAATGAGTTTGGTCGTCCGAATCTGACCGGTTATTTCCGTACCTGGGAGTGTGCTGTACCGACGGCGCATGGTGATCAGTGGCGTGGCTTTCATAAACCAATAATGATCGCTGGCGGGCTGGGTAATATAAGGCCGCTCAATACACAAAAGAAGCCGGTACCTGCAGGCAGCCCCATTGTTGTGCTGGGCGGGCCTGCCATGTTGATTGGTCTGGGTGGTGGTGCAGCGTCTTCAGTGGCGAGCGGGCAGGGTGATGCATCACTTGATTTTGCCTCTGTGCAGCGTGGTAACCCGGAGATGCAGCGTCGTTGTCAGGAAGTGATAAATCACTGCGTTGCCCTTGGCAGCGATTCGCCAATATTGTCTATGCACGATGTTGGTGCCGGTGGTTTATCTAACGCACTGCCGGAACTGGTGCACGATGCAGATCGAGGTGCAGTGTTCGAACTGCGCAATATACTGGTAGATGAACATGGTATGTCACCAATGGAAATCTGGTGCAATGAATCGCAGGAAAGATATGTTTTAGCAGTTGATGTTAACAAGCTCCCGGAGCTTGAGACTTTGTGTGAACGTGAGAGATGCCCGTATGCTGTTGTAGGTCATGCCACTGCTGAAAAGCAGCTGGTAGTAACAGACAATTTATTAAAACAAAATCCGGTCGATATGTCCCTGCAGCTGTTGCTCGGAAAACCACCGCGCATGCAGCGCGATACCTCGCGTAATACCTTCTGTGAAGCCGAAGCTCGGTTCGACGGGCTCAACTTTGAAGAAGCGTTTATCCGAGTGCTGCAATCCCCGACCGTGGCGGCAAAGAACTTTCTTATAACGATTGGTGATCGCACCGTAGGCGGCATGGTACATCGCGATCAGCTGATTGGACCGCATCAGATGCCAGTCGCAGATTGTGCGGTGACACTGGCTGACTATGACGGTTTCAGCGGTGAGGCCATGGCTATGGGGGAGCGCGCACCGGTGGCATTAATTAACCCCGAAGCATCAGGACGTATAGCCGTTGCTGAAGCACTGACTAATCTTGCCGGTGTTGCGGTGGCAGACATAAAAGACATCAAGCTCTCTGCTAACTGGATGGCTGCTGCAAATGTCGACGATGCTGCACTGTATGACACAGTACGAGCTGTTGCGCGAGATTTTTGCAAACCACTGGGGCTTTCGATACCTGTGGGTAAAGACTCTTTATCCATGCAGTCCCGATGGGTTGAGGATGGCAAAGACTGCACAATGACAGCGCCGTTGTCATTAGTGGTAACAGCGTTCACTGCAGTTGCAGACGTTCGCAAAACCGTCACCCCGCAACTGGTAAATACTGCTGACACGGTGTTGCATCTGGTCGATCTCGGTAAGTCTAAAGACAGGCTGGGTGCATCGGTATTTGCACAGGTGTATGAGCAGGTGGGTAATAATGCACCAGATGTTGAAGATGTTGCAGAATTCAAAGCGTTTATTGGTGTACTACAGGAGCTGGTTGATCAGGAATTGGTGCTCGCTTGTCACGATCGATCAGATGGTGGCGCGCTGGTGGCAATTGCAGAAATGTGCTTTGCCGGTCACTGTGGTGCTGAAGTTTCTCTGTCATCAGGTGAGAACGGGGCAGCGGGTACCCTCTTTAGTGAAGAGATTGGTTTGCTGTTGCAGGTATCACGTGCTGACAATGATCGGGTCAAAGCGGTGTTTGATAAACAGGGTTGTGCACATCTGTTATCAGAGGTTGGTACTGTCACCAGCGATTTAATGTTAACCGTGTCTGTTGGTACAGAAGAGGTAGTGCGTAAATCGGTTGTTGAACTTAAGCGTGTGTGGTGGGAGACGTCTTATCAGATGCAGCGTCACCGCGATAACCCGATTTGTGCTGAGCAGGAATTTGCAGTGGTAAGCGATGCAGACGATCCAGGTATCAGCCCTGAGCTAACGTTTGATCCAACAGATAATCCTGCTGCACTGCTCACTACTCGTCCAAGAATTGCCATCCTCAGGGAGCAGGGTGTTAACGGCCATGTTGAGATGGCGGCAGCATTTGATAAAGCGGGCTTTGAAAGTGTTGACGTACACATGAGTGATATCATCAGAGGTCGGATAACGCTTGATTCGTTTTCGGGTCTGGCGGCCTGTGGTGGTTTTTCCTATGGTGATGTTCTGGGTGCAGGTGGAGGCTGGGCAAATTCTATTATGTACAATGATCGTGCACGCGATCAGTTTGAACAATTCTTTAGTCGACAAGAAGTGATGGCGCTTGGTGTGTGCAATGGTTGCCAGATGTTCTCACAACTACGTGATCTAATACCGGGCGCTGCACACTGGCCTGAATTTGTACGCAATGTGTCGGAACAGTTCGAAGCGCGGTTTTCAACCGTTAAGATTCAATCATCGCAATCTATTTTATTTAGTGGAATGGAAGGTTCCAGACTTCCGGTGGCGTTAGCCCATGGTGAAGGACAGGTAAGTTTTACAGGACATGATTCAAAGGAGGCCAGTCGAGTCGCTGCTGACGTGGCAGGAGTAACAATGCGCTACGTCGATAATAACGGTAACGCCACTGAGCGTTATCCGTACAATCCGAATGGATCGGTTGCCGGTATCACCGGTCTCTGTAGTGATGATGGACGCTTCAATATCATGATGCCGCATCCCGAGAGAGTGTTCAGGTCGGTACAAAATTCCTATCGTCCGGATAACTGGCCGGCGGAAGGTCCGTGGCTCAGAATGTTTCGCAATGCAAGGTACTGGGTATCTCAGGCTTGATTGCAGTTGTTGTTGCTGTGAATCTTGCAGAATCAGGATCTTGAATTAGGCTGTTATGCCAAAAATACACAGCTGAACCAGATGGGATTGGTTGCGCTTTAGAGAGTAATGATTCTACCAATAGCTATAAAAATGAACCTTTGCAAATACTGAGCATGTGCAAGGTGTTAACCAGCCAGGTACCCCATGAAAAACTGGCTGGCTTAAGCGTATCTGATTGTACGCTTACGAGACTCTTTGGCCTTGAGATGTAGCGCTAAGAAACTCAGGCCAGTTTGCTAAGCAGGTCTGCTTCCTTGTCGAGAAATCTGCGTACAGTCGGTATGTCTGTTTGAAGTCGTACAACAACATTCTGCAGCCACTCTGAGGTTGCAGATATTGTTTCAGATGTCAGGCCGCTGCCAACAATGTGCTGGTAAATACGCTCGTCAAATTCCTGCTGTGGCAAAGTAATATCCGGATGACTGTGGTCGTCGAGTTCCACATTTGATAACAGCTGGTAGGGAGTAAGTTCTGAATCTGCAAAGTGCCTGTGCAAATACTTTTGCCACGTATTAACCCGGCTTCTGAATTTTTCAGCTGTGGTAACTGCATGTTCCAGTTGCGTGTTTTGATTGATGAACATCGGAATCAGTGAACATAACTTGTGTGCGCTGCTGGCGGCACTTTCAAGTTGTGGTGCGATGTTGTTAAAGTCTCTTTCAAATGAGACCCATTGATCTGCAAACTGGGCGACCAGCAGGGAAGAACCAAGATCCTGTGCCAGCGAGCGAATATAGTTAACAACCGAGTCGAGTCGTTGCCAGTTCGTGTCTGTCCCTTTAAATAGCGAGCCAAAATTGCGCTGGTAATAAGCATCGTCGCTGAAAAGTTCTGCGAACTTGAGAGTCTTTGCAAGGCTATCGAGTCGTTTGAGGTCGTTGTCTGTTAAAACACCGTTGTGGTGTTTAAGAATTTCATTCAGCGTGTGTCTGGCTCTGAAATAGTTCGGGTTGGTGAGCTGCGATTCTTCTTCACGCTTTGAAATAGTTTTTATCAGTCTGTGCAGTGCATTGCTGCTCGGCACCGCGCTCATGTGAAAAGTCTCGTGAATAGTCGCGATTTCCTGCTCCAGAGCGGAGGACTGTATCTTGGCTTTTTGCAACAACAGGCGCGTATTGGCGTCTGCATGTTGTGATATAGCGTGATGCTGCATTTCCGGTGGAGAGTTTAAGATCTTGTCTTTTACTCGGTTCAGTCGATACAACATATCCACGGTTTTAAATTCTTCGCGTATATGTTTCTGGTAGTTGGTATTTGACAATAAGCTGTTTATGCTATTAGTCATGGTGCTGACCCGGTCTGGCAGTGTCGCGATATTTTTTAACTTCCAGTGGCCCAGGCCAACATCAATTAGCCAGGCGGCGCAGTTGTGGTACTTTTCAAGTGTTGTTGCATCGAGATCGGGCTCGGCATCGAGTACCGGTGTGAAGTTATTTTGCGGACGTCCTTCAAAGTTATGCAGAGCTGTCGGCAGATCATCTGGTGCTATGAATCTGAGAATTCTGATCGCAAGCTGCGGATCGAAGGCAGCAGGTGTTGAAGGCAATGGTTTAAACTCAATACCAGGTCTCGTGCGTTCGAGCTCAATATCTACAATTTCGTCTTTACTAAACTCGTTCAGCACTTCTGCCTGCAAGCTCAGGATACCGGTGTTTGCGCTGATGGTGCAGTTGGTATCGGCGTGTAATTTGGTTTTTATACCGCGCAAATATTCTCGCAGATCTGTTGTACTTTTAAACGGCTTTACCAGTTGCTCGATGTGTGTGGTACAGAGCTCTGTTAAGTGTGGGTTTACGCGGAATAGTGAGCCTGTTTGATACTTGATTACATAGTTGCTGCCGCGACCACGTAACCTGCTGATGGTGACCGGTATCAACAGAATGGGAGCACGTGTTGTTTCACCGTTAACGTCGAATACAACAAATCCTGCTGCAAGATACAATTTGTAACGAATAGGCTGGCTGGCAGGTGAAGTTTCGACTTCCAGTTTTCTGCAACGCAAAGCGAGCTTGCCATCCTGATGCCTGGTAGCCATTGCACCTGCATCTGCCGTTGCAAATCTTGCTGCTGCACCTTTTTCTGCTGGCAACAGTTGAACCGGGTTGCCACGGATGATTAAATCCTGATAGTTATCGATGCACGATGAGGGTTGTAGCTGGATATCCGATCTGTCACTTTTCCAGTCGTTTAAATTGGCGGTGCGCAGAAGCTTCTCTAGCTGTGCCACACTTTTCGTATTATTTTGGCTACCTGATTCACGGTTGTGTACGTTACTGGTAGTTGAATTGAAACGGTTTGCCGCTACTGGTGTCATAAGTTTTGTGCTTCTGAGATAAGCTTGAATCGGGTCTTGCTAACCGCGAAATCGGGCTGCACAATGGGAGCTGCAGATTCCCGACTGACGGAAACATGATCCAAAAGTTAGCCAATAGTAAGTAAGGTTAGCAGTGGATTAGAAATTCTCATCTATTCTGTTATTAATTTGTTAACGATTTTCAACTAAAATATGGGTGCGCTGGTTTTTTGGCATAAGGTGGCGCAGCCTGTTGTTAATACAAAAATCGTGCGAGGTTGCATTGGCTAGAGGCGACTTTGCTTTCCTCACTTTTCCTTAACACTCGCAAACATGGAACATGTGCATGGCCCGTATATTCAGATCAAAAATCAGATCTTCAGAAATCACTCCGGAAAGTGTCTTTCGTCAGCGCAGGGTGATCCTGCAGGCGGCGGGGCTGGGCCTTGGTGCTGCCGGCACCGGAATAATGATGCCAGAGAGGGTTAATGCCGCCGGGGCGGATTTAAGCGACATCGTCAAATGGTCGGGCAGCACGGATGAAGTACAGTCATCCTTTGAGCAGGCGACGTCCTACAATAATTTTTATGAGCTGGGTACCGATAAGGGTGATCCGGAAAAAAATGCCGACAAGCTGGTGACGGAGCCCTGGACGGTAGAGGTGGGTGGCGAGTGTGAGAAAGGCGGCAAGTATGCGCTTGAAGACATCTTAAAGCCGCACACGTTAGAAGAGCGCGTCTACCGTTTGCGCTGTGTTGAAGCATGGTCAATGGTAATCCCATGGGTAGGTTTTCCATTAGGTGATCTGTTAAAGCGCTTTGAACCAAACAGCAAAGCGAAGTATGTTGAATTTAAAACGATTCTTGATCCGGCTAATTTACCAGGTCAGAAATTCCCGGTATTGAAATGGCCATACTCGGAAGGTCTGCGAATCGATGAAGCGATGCATCCGCTCACGTTAATGGCGGTCGGTTTGTATGGCCAGGTGCTGCCTGGACAAAGCGGTGCACCATTGCGGCTTGTAGTGCCGTGGAAGTATGGTTTTAAAAGTATTAAGTCAATTGTCAGTATTAACTTTGTTGAGCAGGAGCCGAAAACCAGCTGGAATGTGTCTGCGCCTCGTGAGTATGGTTTTTATTCGAACGTGAATCCTGAAGTGAGTCATCCGCGCTGGAGCCAGGCGAAAGAACGTCGGCTTGATAGTAAGAGCAGCGGATTCAGTGCACTGTTTTCAGAGAAGCGTGAGACTGAGATGTTCAACGGCTATGCGGACGAAGTAGCCGAACTATATGCTGGACTGGATCTAAAAGAGAACTTCTAACGAGCTGTTTTCAGTCCGATAGATAAAAGCCATACACTGGGAGCTGTACTACAGTGAATTTTCGTGTTGCCCCAAAGAGCCTTGCTCAAGAAAAAACAGTTATGTCCGGCGCAAGCATTAGCTACAGTCGACTGCTAAAGCCACTGGTGTTTGTTGCGTGCCTGATTCCATTCGGTCTTGCGATGTTCGGAGTTGCGAGCAACAAATTTGTTGATCCGGTTGAGTCATTGCTACTGCTGAGTGGCGAGTGGGGATTGCGATTCCTGTTGATAACCCTGTGCGTGACACCTGTGCAGGTTATCTTCAAATGGCCAGCTTTTGCCAAACTCCGACGTATGCTGGGTTTGTTCGTTTTTTTCTACGCCACAGTGCATTTGCTGGTTTGGTTCATGCTCGATCAGGGACTTAATATTGGCGATGCGCTAAATGCGATTGTTGAGAAGAAGTTTATAACCCTCGGCATCGTGGTCTGGCTGGGGTTGCTGCTGCTGGCAGTGACTTCCAACCGCTACTCTACGGTTAAACTCGGACGCAAGTGGAAGAAGCTACACAGCTGGGTGTATTTGTTGGCTGTATTGGCGGTGGTGCACTTTATCTGGCAGGTGAAGGCGACTGAATTGCTGGAACCAACAATCTACCTCGGTGTGCTGTTAGTTCTATTGATGTGGCGTTTTATGAGGCTTGTCAGGCCTGGTGGTGATCAAGCTAGTAAGAGTCCGCCAACTTAAAGACCTGACTCAGGTTTGGCCTAAAGAACTGACCTAAAGAACTGACCTAAAGAACTGACTTGGGAACAAGCTCTAGCTACAGGGAAAGGTCTGTTCTGTACCGAAGCGGTACAGAACAGAGATAAAAACTAACGGTAGCTCGCTATACCATGTCCTTCACGGCATCCGCTTCTTCCATCAGCTCCTGTTCACTGTCTTTCATTTTGCCTTGAATGAAGTCGTTCACTTCGAGGCCCTGAACAATTTGCCAGTCGCCGTTCTTGCAGGTAACCGGAAAGCTGTAAATCAGGCCTTCCTTAACACCGTAGCTGCCGTCAGAAGGTACACACATGCTTGTCCAGTCGTCGCTGTCTGTGCCGTTGACCCATGTGGCCATGTGATCGACCACAGCATTACCGGCTGATGCAGCACTGGAAGAGCCGCGTGCTGCTATAACAGCACCGCCGCGTTTGGCAACGGTCGGGATGAACTCTTCACGAGCCCAGGCCTGGTCAACCAGACCTGAGGCATCTTTGCCTGCTACCTTGCAGTATGAAATGTCAGGTACCTGAGTAGTAGAGTGATTGCCCCAGATGAGCATCTTTTTAATATCTGGAACTCCACAGCCGACTTTTTCTGCCAGCTGACTGATGGCGCGATTATGGTCGAGTCGGGTAAGGGCTGTGACATTGCGCGGGTTAAGGTTTGGTGCGTTGGCTTTTAAGATATAGGCGTTGGTGTTGGCAGGGTTACCCACTACACATACTTTTACATCCGGGTTGGCAACATCATTCATGACTTTGCCAAGCGAGCTGAATATTTTGCCGTTGTCCTTTAACAGGTCACTTCTTTCCATGCCTGGGCCACGAGGCTTGGCACCAACGAAAAGCGCGACGTCAATATTAGTGAAAGCCGTTTTAGGATCGTCTGTGCAAATTGTTTCTGCCAGCAATGGGAACGCACAGTCATCAAGTTCCATTTTGACTGCTTCCAGAACTTTCATTGCCTGCGGAATTTCCAGCAACTGGAGAACTACTGGTTGGTTGGGGCCGAACATTCCGCCGGATGCTATCCGAAATAGCATTGAATAGCAGATTTGTCCTGCGGCACCGGTAATAGCAATGCGAACGGGTTCGGTCATGGTAAAAATCTCCTGCAGAGTAAGGAATTGTGAGTGCGCAAAAACAGACGCGAAATAAAAAAGGGAAACGTGAATATAGTCGAGATAATCTGATGCAGATAATACCCTTTTTTCTGTATATTCGCGCGTATTTCTGTTGCTGGAATTTCAGTTAGCAGCATGGTTTGGTACAATGGCGAACTCTTTAATTTTAGCGATTTGGCAGGTGACATGGCATGAGATGCCCCTTCTGCGGTGCACTGGATACCAAAGTTATCGACTCACGTCTGAGTGGCGATAACGATCAGATTCGCCGCCGCCGGGAATGTCTGGAGTGCCAGGAGCGGTTCACCACCTATGAATCCGCTGAATTGAATCTGCCGCGTGTCGTCAAATCAGACAACAGCCGTGAACGCTTCTCCGAGGAAAAGCTGCTGGCCGGGTTGCAAAAGGCGTTGGAAAAGCGGCCGGTAGCGATGGATGACGTGCATCTGTCTATGAGCCGTTTAAAGCACCGCGCACTGGTGACGGGTGAGCGGGAAGTGTCGTCACGCAGGTTAGGCGAGTGGCTAATGGAAGAGTTACTTAAGCTTGATCATGTCGCCTACATCCGCTTTGCATCTGTGTATCTGAGCTTTGAAGACATCGAGTCGTTTAGAGATGTTATCGAGCGGCTTGAAAAAGAACTCTCTCCTGAAGAAGCTAAAAGCCAAATGCAATTGCTGGAAACCGAAGAAGAGCGGATCAGCAAATCACGGCGCAAGTAATGTTTAGCCAAACAGATCGCGACCGCATGCTCGAAGCGGTCGCACTCGCCAGACGCGGTCTGTATACAGCAAGCCCCAACCCACGCGTTGGTTGTGTATTGGTAAAGGATGAACAAACGATCGGTCGCGGTTGGCATAAGCGTGCAGGGCTTGGCCATGCTGAAGTTGAAGCGATTTCAAATTGCGTATCCGTTGTAAAAGCAGATCCCACTGGCGCTACCGCCTATGTCACGCTTGAGCCCTGTTCGTTTCATGGAAAAACACCACCCTGTACAGAGGCACTGTTAGAAGCAGGCATTACCAAACTGGTTGTTGGCAACAGAGATCCCAACCCCCGGGTTGATGGAATGCAGCGACTTCGCGATGCCGGTGTCGACGTGTCAAGCGGTTGTGAAGAAGCAGCCTGTGCTGAACTTAATCCGGGTTTTTTCAGTCGCATGCGACGCTCACGACCCTGGGTACGGGTTAAAATGGCAATGAGTCTGGATGGCCGTACTGCGCTTGCCAACGGTGAGAGTCAATGGATTACCGATGATGCTGCACGTCAGGATGTGCAGTTATGGCGTGCGCAGGCTGACTGTATACTGACAGGTGCAGGGACGGTGCTGAGCGATGACCCGCGGCTTAATGTCAGGTTAAACGATGAACAGTTCAGGCAACACGGTTTTGGTCAGCTGCGGCAACCGTTACTTGCGATTGCAGATTCCTCGCTTAAGACCAGCGCAAATGCAGAGCTCTTTAAAGCCGATCGCGAGGTTGTTATTTACGTAAATTCTACAACCGGGGCATCGACCCAGGAGTCGATACAGGCGAATTGTCAGGTGGTGGCAATGCCTTGTGATTCTGCATCCACAGTTGATCTTAAAGCACTGCTTAAAGATCTGGCGGTGCGGGAAATCAACGAGGTGCATGTGGAAGCCGGTGCAACTTTGTGCGCGAGCCTGATAAAAGAACAACTTGTCGATGAATTGCTGCTGTATATTGCACCTCATCTGCTGGGTTCGGACGCTCGCGGGTTGTTTGCGTTAACAGGGTTGACCGATATGGCTGAGCGTACCGAATTTGAGTTTTCAAGCGTGCAGCAGGTAGGTCGCGATCTGCGCGTGTTGTTACGTCCTGTTGAGGTTTCCTGAAGCTGCCATTGATCAGTAGCTCGTGAGTTTAAGGCTCGGAGTTTACTGGTCGGATCTCTTTTTTCATTATTGATAAATTATTTTACGGTGTGCTATGTCCACAGTCGTCGTTGTACGTAAAAATGGTGTTGCCTGTATCGCAGCGGATTCACTGACCAGTTACGGTGACCTGAAGCTGTCGTCACGCTATGATCCGCACAGTGAAAAAATTCAGACTTTTGGTGAAACTCATATGGCGATTGTTGGCAGTGCCGCACACACGCTGGTGATTGAAAGCCTGTTAAATAAAAGTGATTTTTTTCCAGACTTCAGTGACCGTGCAGCGATCTTTAAAACGTTTTCACTGGTGCATTCCGAGCTTAAGGAAAACTACTACCTCAATACCAAGGATGAAGACGATGATCCGTACGAGTCCAGTCATATAGATGCACTGGCGATAAACGAACACGGTATTTTTGGTATTTATGCAATGCGGGAAGTGTATGAGTACTCGTCTTTCTGGTCGACGGGTTCCGGTAGTCCGTATGCGCTGGGTGCGATGCATGCAGTGTTTGATCGCTATGATTCAGCAGAGTCAATAGCAGAGGCGGGTGTACTCGCAGGTGCTGAATTTGATAACGCTTCATCAACACCAATCACCCGGCGTTGCGTTAACCTAAAAGTGGAAGGCTGATGTTTACAGGAATTATTCAAAGTGTTGGCAGGATTGAGGCAATTGAAAACATCGGCAATGACAGTCGCTTTGTCATTGATGCCGGTAGCTTAAATATCTCCGATATCGCACTGGGAGACAGCGTCGCGATTAGTGGCGTCTGTCTGACGGCGGTGGCTTTTACCGACAATACTTTTAGCGCAGATGTATCTGCTGAGACGTTGTCTGTTACTACTCTTGGAACGCTCGCTGTGGGCGATAAAATAAACCTCGAACTGGCACTCACCCCGACAACTCGTCTGGGCGGGCATATGGTCAGCGGTCATGTTGATGGTGTGGGAAAAGTAGTGGACCGATATCAGGATGGCAGATCAGAGCGGATCGAAATTGAAGCACCGGCGGCACTGTCAAAATATATCGCTGCAAAAGGCTCCATTTGTGTGGATGGTGTGAGTCTTACGGTAAATGAAGTTTCGGGTAATCGCTTTGGTGTGAATATCATTCCTCACACGGTTGAGCATACCAATCTTGGGCGTTGCAAAGCCTCTGTGCCGGTCAACCTTGAAATTGACGTCATTGCCAGATACCTCGAGCGTCTGCTGACCGGTGGCGGTAGTGCCACAAGCGCTGAAGAGCTGATTCTCGCCGGTGGTGCAGCCGGAGGCAAAGATTCGCCCACGGCGTAGCGTACTTTCTTGCGCGGCAGGACAGTATCAACAAGACAGGCTCAACGCTGTCTACTAAAATAGCGGCATCTGCGGGTGCGATGCGGTAGAATCCGGCGCCTTTCCCGTTATTCGACTAACTTTTTACTAACCCTTTTGTTTGGAGTGTTTCCATGGCAGTTGAACGTACTATTTCTATTATCAAGCCCGATGCGGTTGGCAAGAATGTAATCGGTGAGATCTACAGCCGTTTCGAAAAAGCCGGCCTGAAGGTTGTTGCAGCGAAAATGATGCACCTGAGCCAGGAAAAGGCCGGTGCCTTCTACGAGGTACATAAAGAGCGTCCTTTCTACAACGATCTGGTCTCTTTCATGACATCGGGTCCGGTGATGGTACAGGTGCTTGAGGGTGAAGGAGCGATCGCTAAAAACCGTGAAGTCATGGGTGCAACCAACCCGGCAGAAGCAGATGCCGGTACCATCCGCGCAGATTTTGCAGCGAGTATTGATGAAAATGCTGTTCACGGTTCAGATGCTCCTGAAACTGCAGCCGTTGAAATTGCGTTCTTCTTTGATGAAAACGAGCTGTGTCCGCGAACCCGCTAGACACCAGTCGTAACTCACAAGGTGAGCTGAGTGCAGAGCCGATCGCACCGGCTCCGCGTTCTGATAAAACCAACCTGCTCGATCTGGATCGGGCAGGGATGCGAGCATACTTCGAAACGCTGGATGAAAAGCCTTTCCGTGCCGACCAGGTAATGAAGTGGCTGTATCACCACGGTGCCTCAGACGTCGATCAGATGACCAATCTGTCGATCGCACTGCGCGAGAAACTCAAAAGCAAGACCGAAATTTATGTCCCTTCAGTGGAGACCGACCATCTCTCATCTGACGGTACCAGCAAGTGGACTTTTCGCCTGCGCGGTGGCAACGGTATCGAGACTGTTTTTATCCCGGAGAAAAATCGCGGCACCCTGTGTGTGTCTTCGCAGATCGGATGTGCGCTCGATTGCTCGTTTTGTGCGACCGGCAGGCAGGGCTTTAACCGCAATCTGACCACCGGGGAGATTATCGGCCAGGTCTGGTTGGCAACACAATTGCTAGCAGAGAAACCGGCTACTCAAAATCACCGGATTACCAATGTGGTGATGATGGGTATGGGCGAGCCGCTGCTGAACTTCAACCATCTGGTGCGGGCCTTGAATCTGATGCTCGATGACAATGGCTACGGGTTAAGCAAGCGGCGTGTCACTGTCAGTACCAGTGG
>CAYLZS010000029.1:0-4311 GCA_964388065.1 uncultured Granulosicoccaceae bacterium | reverse complement strand
GTCTATGTTGGAAATACGTTAACGAAAAACTTCTGGAATCTTGACTTCCCTGGAGGTGATGACTATCCGCAGTTGCTGCAGGCCACCGATATTTCTATCTCAAAAGACGGTGACTATATGCTTGTGGCTTGCGAGAAAGCGAGCATTATGAAAGCCACTGGATTTGACACAAGCAATCAGGCGATTCAATGGACTTCACTCGCTGGCGGCCTTGAAAGCACGGCCGGGAACAGTGGATATTATATGGTTGGTACTAGTCCGCACCTTAACAATGTGGCGGTAACAGTAACTGCTGGCTGGAATCACATTAATAAATTTCAAACCACTAACAACGCCGGCGCGAACTGGAGTGTGGTTAGCGGCAAAGTTGACCTCGACGATCAACCCTGACAACGTAAATCGATTGCACTATACCAGTTGGTTCAGTACATTTTCATCAGACGACTGGTCGCCAACTTCGGGTGGAACCTGGAATAGCTTACATTTCCAAGGTCACGAAGAGATAGTGCCAACTGACCTGGTTGCCGTTACGGAAAATGCTGCAGGAAATTTTTTAATGTCTGGAAGTGGCGGCCATAGTGGCTTTGTCTTCGATAACAAAATCCAACACTTAGACAAGATGCAGAACTTATCAAAACAATCCCCGGTATGGGAGATGTATCGACAGCCAAGTTCATGGCTTACGTTGGTGATATCTCGCGATTCAAAAACGCCAAAGCTTTAGCTGCATAATCGGAGTTACACCTAAAAACAGACAAACAGGACCTTCTGTCAGAGGTAGAACTATTATCTATGGTGTTCTTAAATCGAATACTGCTTTCAACGCAAACTTAAAAGACGGTATCTGCCCCCTTATTCTCGCGGGATTCCCGAAGACGCGCTATAACAGCAACAACAAACTCTTCATCAGTTGTAGTGCGAACTAAACTGGCATGATCTTCGATCCCCTCGCCTCCAACTGGTGAGACCACTGTCGGTATACCCATGTCTATTGTCTCAAACACCTTGATTTTTACACCAGACCCTAGCCTTAGAGGCGCGACAGCAACATCCAGTGTGGCAAACATTTCAGAAGGATCCTCGACGTATCCAGTGACATGAACAACATCACTTGAAAGCGACTCTACTTTCTCAGTAGGGTGCGCTCCGATGATCCAAAAGTGTGCCTCAGGACAGTCTTTTTGGATTCTCGGTAATAAGTTTGTGACCATATGTTCTACGGCATCGACGTTCTCAAAACGCGCCATATTACCCCAATACCCGATGCGACCTGGAACTATGGTGCTGGGATTTCGGTCCATTGGGTCGATATCAATTGTGCCACGCACCACTTCAGCCGAAACTTCCACTTCGGGACAACAGGCGCGTATATTTCCAGCATCCTCTTCTGTTAGCGTGTTGAGTCTCATAACTGCATTCCAGACCCGACTCTCCCAATGACGGGCACGCGCTGCTTCAAAACTGTAAGCCAGCGCACGCAGGCCTGACGCTCTGTCAGACTGACGTTGATATAATTTTGAAACAACATCGTGTTGTCGCAGTGTACAAAGAGCCATAGATGCATCAGGAAATGCCGCTACACCTTGAGAGAAGTCTGCATAAAAATCAGTGACAGCCGGATCTTTTAGTAGCGTTTGAATCACTTTGCGAGCTGCAAATCGGCGTGTGGATGCAAAACTTGGCGATAACGGGAAACGAAGCATTCCCGCTAATCGATGAGACTTCTTCAACCTCAACGGTGGCAATACAACAACATTGTGTGGCCATTTAAAATCAACCGAATCCAATGCATCAAATTCGTTCACAAAATACATCAGTCTCACAGAGTTGAAACGCTCCGCAAGTTCTACAATTTTCCGGTATGCCAATTTCTGACCAGAAGAAGTGGCATTAGGATTTGGCTGAAAGCCACATACATAACAGATACATCGCTCCTTCTCTGGAGGAGGACTCAGTCTTGATGCTACATCGCGCCAATTATCTAACACAGATTTCCAAGGCAACGTATCCGACCTTTGCTCTACAACTTCGGCAAGAGCATCAATGTTTTTTTTGTAATCTCGACGTAAGACATGGCATACGGCATCGGGCATTGTTCCAGTCTCCCCCTTGAACAAGTGACTAGACACCTGTCGTTCTATCTGCGGACGCACTTCAGCCAACGCGACTATTTCCTGTAAGAGAGTTTCAGGTGCTGAGGTAAGAGTTTCGTAGGGGAAAACAGTCACGTTTTCAGCGCCAAATTCATCACTCCAGGTTGTTATCTGTCCCACATAGTCGCTGTACCTACGCGATCGAATTAGCCGCAAATGAGCTACCAGATCAACAACTGGAACTTTCTTTATAGAAAGGCCTCTGTCAAATCCTGTTTCCATACGGGTTCCGGACCACGCACGTTCAACCGGGTTTCGGGCAAGAAAAACAATATTCAAATCCGGAAAAAGGGCCCTAATCGCCTGCACTCTCCAGCGTGCCATTGGCCCGTAATCCGGAGCTACCTCAACAACGGGAATACCCTCAGGTAAGCCATCATACTGGGTAAGATAATTGTGGATAGTCCACATTCGCCCGCGATCAAAATGATGACACTCTTTCAATGGTGAAACTGCGGCCAAACAAAGTCGCTGCATTTCAGCATGCACCCAGGTCGTGCCTGATTTTTGCGCGCCTATGACCATAATATCGACTGGTCGTTTAATCTGCTTTCGGAGATGGTTGCGATAAAAAGAAGAAGCATTCAAGACCCGCAGCTGAGCAGAGCCGATTAAAAACTGTAGTACTTTTATTCCAAGCTTAAGCAGCGAAGGTTTTGTCCTATACGGGTTCGATCCTAACTGAAGCACCAATTTAGATCCTTGTTCGTATTATCCTTCATATCCAATATTCTCTATCGAGTAGGTATGGCAATGTGTGTCTGTCAAATTCTGTATAGAGATCACTACCCACATAAACCAATGCACCTCCTGAGTAGAAATCAAAGCAGATTCAACCATCACTATCAACAATATCATTAAGAATAATATTCCCGCTAACAGGTTCTCTGATAAACCATTCTCCGAATACCCTGTTATCCAGATGTATACAGCGCTAACTAGCGCAGGTTTACCGCGCGCTTGATCCTGATGGGTGACTGTTACGTGGAAGTGTCACGACAACCACTGACGAGAACACAGTAGCGCAGCAGTACTCAACAACTAGCTATACCCGGCCCATTTACTGGGGACGATATTCGTACGGGAGCTTGACGAGAAAAGTCTAATGGGTGACCCCTAATGACTCTTTAGCGGACGAAATTTAAGACTCTTTAGCGGACGAAATTTAAAGTAAAGCATCCGAAACAAGAGCCGATACAAGCTAAGAACTCTCAAACTTAGCGATAAGCCAGGGTAGATGCGAACCATTTAACCCTTGCTATGTCAATAGACATGTCTCGATGTCTGTTTTAGCATCCTCCGGGATATATCGATTCAACAGGCTGAACATTCACAGGATTGCACGGTATGCAAAGCCAAATACGGTCTGACCCGTCTCTGACAGAATCCCAGATAAACAATAACCATTCCGATCTTTCCGATCTTTCCGATCTCCTCAATCTATGGACTGTAGTTCGACGGTATCTACCTAACATTTTACTGTTTATCTTTTCCAGCGTCATCATAACCTGGCTCGTGGTTTCCAAAATCAATCCCGTTTACCGGGCCACGGCTTTGATATCTATCGAAAAAGAAAGCGTACCTTTCTCTACTGACGGTTCTTTTTCTACTACCGGCGCAACAACGAAAGAGTACCGCTCTACGCAAGTAGAAATACTTCGCTCCAGAAGCCTGATCGAAGACGTCGTGAAAACTCTCGATCTTTCATCGCACAAAGCGATTAATAGCCGTCAGCCGGGTTGGCAGCAACTTTTTGCTTATTGGAGCGATAAATATCTGGGGAACACAGAAGCTACTGTTGACGAGGAGCAGTATGCAGTCGACGACGAGGTTTTAGAGGATGTAATTGACTCCGTCGCTAATGCTCTGCAGGTAAATGCGGTTGTCAACACAAACCTTATTTCTGTGGATTTTAACTCTCAGGAAGCAAACCTGAGTGCTAGCGTAGCTAACGCATTTGTCGAAGAATACCTGTCCGGGGTGTATGAGTTTAGCCAGCAGGCAGCTAATCTGGTTATAGATCAATTTGAGGATAATTTGATCGCGCTTCAAAATGAAATTGCGGCATCAGAGCAAAACTTACAAGACTATCGAGAGCGCAACGATCTTCTGGATTCCGGGAGCTCCATTGGCTTGGCGGAGAGAAACTTGATAGATC
>CAYLZS010000028.1:0-7760 GCA_964388065.1 uncultured Granulosicoccaceae bacterium | reverse complement strand
GGTGTGATGAATGAAGGCACGGTTGTAGAATGCGGGCTGCAGCAGGGGCTGCAAACACTTGCGGTTAATTTAACCGCACCGGTCCTTTTAATAAAACATGCCAGGCCGCACCTGAAAGGGCACGGGGCAATTGTCAATGTGGGATCAATTGAAGGGCTCGCCTCTAAACCACGACATACTGCTTACTGTGCAACAAAGGCTGGTCTGCATGGATTAACCAGAGCAGTCGCCGTTGACCATGGCAGTGATGGCGTGCGTTGTAACGCCATTGCTCCCGGCTGGATCGATACCGATTTAAACAATGCCTATATTGATTCAATGCCGGATCCAAAAGATTTTCAGCAGAAAATTGGCTTAATACATCCGGTGGGTAGAACCGGGCTCGCCTCAGAAGTAGCAACACTTGCCGCGTTTTTGGCCTCAGAAGAAGCAAGCTTTATCACAGGCCAGGTGTACACCGTTGATGGCGGGCGTACAGCGAAGTTAAGTTTGCCGTAAGGCGCATCAATAGGCTCCGTGTCTATTTAATTTGAAAAGTGCAACTCAAAGCCATCGTTGACAATAAACGGAGCGCGAAAATCATCGCTCAGAAAATAGTAGATGTCCTGAGCTTCGTCGTGAGCAATATTGAAGCAACCATAATCTTCCTCACTCCATAAACCTGTCCAACTGGAACAGTACTGGTTGTTCTCAATCTTGTAGCGCGCTTCAGAAGGTTTTTCATCACCGGCCTTGATCCATAGCGTCAGGCCTGATTCAGAAAAATATTGACGGGTTTCCGCGCCAAAGTGAATCCCTTTGATGGTTGAACCACTCAGGAGTGCAGTGATCTCATCGCCGCTTAACTGCTTTTCTGCTGCGAACAGTGGAGATGTAGCAAATATGACAGCAAACGCCAAACTCAGTTTTTTCACTGTATTTTCCTCGCCCGTATTAACTAAAAATGGTGGATCCTTATCATAGCATCGAACATCAGCGTCTCTGAAAAATATGAATACTGTATGTGAAATCTATTCGCCTTCGATCATCGAACAATTTGCCCGGTTCATCTTACTATTCACAGTCAAGTCGTTAACGCATGACAAACGGATTGGGCATTGGCTGATCCGATGTGTTTATCCAGGTGGTCTGCGTGCGGGTGTAATCCATGATTGAATCGAGCCCCGCCTCGCTTCTATTCGTTCAACCTGAGACCGTAGGGGTCATTAGACCGTAGGGGTCAAGGCAGTTTTTTTAATCTGATCGCGGGAATTGAATGTGGTAAAACTCCGTTGACCCCTTGGTTCTTCCCCGTTTCCCGGATGCTGACAAGCCCGGCTAAGTGTTGAATCAAGCCCCGAGTCTGCCTGATAGAAAGCTTCCGCTTCTTGATTATGCCCCTGTTCAAGCAACAGCGCACCCGGAGCATGGCGTGCGAGCTGCAACCAACCCCATAGTTGATAGTATTCAAGGCTGTCATCCAACTCGACGGAATTGCGAAGGTGGTTGAAAGCAAGGTCGGAGCTCTTTTTATGATACTCAATTTCGCCGGGCATCATTTGCCCGGCGACGACCATGAAACATACGGGGTCAGGTCCTGCATATGTCACATAAGTGTAGGATTCCCGGGTATCCCGGTCCCTAAGGGATCGATAAGTAGTGCAATATGGCAAATGCAAGACCCCGTCTGTTTGCCGGCGGCTGCATGAACAGGGGCTTGAGATCTAATTTTCGATCGCGCTAACCGGGGCGGCACCTTAGCAAGGGTTGACATCGGGTATACCGGGCAGGAAAAAACTTGGAAATTGGTCAATTAAATGGAAAAATGAAACGATGGAATGTTTCTGTAAAAGGTATGCTGTTTGTGGAGCCAAAGCGAGCTTGATTGGCTCGTGATTAATTAATAAGGAGCTAACCGGAATAGCTTAAGTTGTGTAACCTGTAGTAGAAAGTTGTGTAATTAGCATCAAGTTTAAATGCGAGAAGTACAATAGCAAAGTAAGTAGTACCCGTAAATCATCAAGATTAGGAGAGAAACATGAAAAAGACGTTTATCGGCGCGGCGTGTGCCGCAGTTCTGGCTGCTGCAGCAGTACCTGCTCACGCTGCTGAAAAAATTAATATCGGTGCTCCATCCTGGACTGGCGCGCAAGCTATTGCGCATGTCATTGCAGAAGTAGTTACATCCAGAATCGGTGGTGAAGCAAACCTTGTCCCGGGCAACAACGCTGCTATTTTCCAGGCGATGGATGCTGGTAAAGGTGATATCGATGTACACCCTGATGTATGGCTTCCCAACCAGAAAAGTTTTACCGATCAGTTTGTAGACGGGACTGGTAATGTTGCTCTGTCAGAAAATTCATATGAAGGTAAGCAAAGCTTTTGCGTATCGAAAGAGTTTTCAGAAAAGAACAACGTCACATCCATCTTCGATCTTGCACGTCCTGAAATTGCTGAAATGATGGATAGCGATGGTAACGGCAAAGGCGAAATCTGGATTGGTGCACCCGGCTGGGCTTCAGCGAACGTTAACCAGGTAAAAGTCCGTGACTACGGCCTGATGCCATTCATGGAGCCTATCCGTGCAGACCAGGCGGTAATGACTGCAACAGTCGGTGACTCTATTAAGAAGGGACAAGGCTATGCGTTTTACTGCTACTCACCACATGCAATCTGGTTCCAGCATGACATCGTTCGTTTGTCAGAGCCTGAGTTCGACGAAGCGAAATACGTAGCTCTTCAACCGGACCAGGATCCCAACTGGTTCGAAAACTCTAAAGTAATGACTGAAGATGCACTTAAGCAGGTTCAAGTTGCCTACTCAAAGTCTCTCGAAGAGCGTTCACCTGCAATTGCTGATTTCGTTAAGAATATGGCTTTGACTGGTGACGATGTTTCTTCGTTTGCATTTGAAATTGAAGCCGGTAAAGATGCCGCTGACGTTGCAAAGGCCTGGGTAGACGCTAACTCGGATCGTGTTGACGGTTGGTTGGGTCTGTAGCCAACCCTGTTTGATCGGATAGGTTGCACCGGCAAGTCGGACCATCAAGTGTGTATGGCAAACTTATTCGATAAATAAGAGCATTGCGTTAAAACGTGAAGCACGCGGCTTAAAAAAAATAATCGCCGCGTGTTTCACGCATACAAAACAATCGAACTTTCTAATTGCTACATCACCATTGCGTGAACATTTATCATGGTTAATACCATTGAGCAGCCATCTGCCGAACCCGCTATAGTCATAGAGGGCGTGTGGAAGATTTTTGGTGACAATTCAAAAGAAGCACTTGCCGACATTCGGGCAACCGGTGCATCGAAAGCAGATGTACTAAAGAATCACAACTGTGTCATTGGCGTTGCCGATGCCACGATGAGCATCAAGCCGGGCGAAATATTTTGTGTAATGGGGCTCTCCGGCAGTGGGAAGTCAACACTCGTTCGCCATATCAATCGCCTGCTCGAGCCCACAGCAGGGAAGATAGTAGTTAACGGCGAAGACATCATGGCTATGCCTCCTGATGCACTCAGGCGATATAGAAACGAACATATCGCAATGGTTTTCCAGAATTTTGCACTGATGCCGCACCGCTCGGTTCTGGACAATATCGCCATGCCGTTAGAAATACGAGGCGTTCCTAAGAACCAGCGTATCGATGCCGCTCAGCGCACCATTGAGATGGTAGAACTTACCGGGTGGGGTAACAAGTTTGCGCACGAACTCTCCGGTGGTATGCAACAGCGTGTTGGATTAGCGAGAGCGTTGACGGCTGACCCGGAAATACTACTAATGGATGAGCCGTTTAGCGCACTCGACCCTTTAATAAGACGTCAGCTGCAAAACGAATTTATGCAGCTTGCTTCCAGTTTTAATAAAACTACCGTGTTCATAACCCACGATTTAGACGAGGCTGTAAGGATAGGGGACCGTATCGCCATCATGCGTGATGGTCGTGTTATTCAGATAGGCACACCGGAAGAAATTGTGATGATGCCAGCCGATGAATATGTGGCCGATTTTGTGGCTGGTATATCAAGGCTTAAAATTGTTCGTGCAAATGCCGTCATGCAACCGTTGGACACATGGTCTCAAAGCAATGCGGCATTGCCGGGTAATGCACTCACCTTTAAAACCGATGCTAGTTTAAGCGAATTGATTGATGCCTCTATCCATAGCGAGTCACCGCTATCCATCACTAACGACAACGGCGAGCCTGTTGGCGTGATTACACGGGCTGACTTACTCAAAACGGTTGCAGCCGGCGCGGAGACATCCTGAACCATGGTTACTGAGTCTGAAAACCCGGCAGATGCGCAACGCGAGCAGGCACTACCCGAGTTCGTTGAATCTAATCCGGAATATTATCAAAAACAATTTAAACGCATAGGTAGTACTGCTCGTTTTAGCTGGACCTTTAACTGGATTGCCGCACTTTTAGGGCCCGTCTGGTATGGCATGCGCGGGTTATGGAACTGGGGCTTACCCTTTATTATTCTTGAAACGTTCGCCATCATCCAGCTTGCACGAGGCTTGTTTGGTGATCTAGGTGCCGAAGCGAGAGCACGCATAGCAGACGTGCAGGGCACTCTTAACTTCAGATATGAGCAGCTGCAGGCTGCAGAGGAGAGTGGCTCGGATAAGGTCGAAGTTTTTCAACGCGCCATAGACTCACTAGAGGCCGCCATCGGGGGTTTCAAACTGGAGGCTGTGCAAGCAGAAGAAACTGCAACGACGGTGGCGCTTATTGGCCTTGGGGCACTTATTCTTGTTAAAATCGTTGAGGGCATCATTGCTAACCCGGCACTGGAAAAGCGCTTTTCTGAGTGGCTGTCAAACAGTGCAGTAACCAGTGGTTTGAACACCGGGCGAACGGCATTAACGATTTTGTTCGTCGCCATCATTTTTATCGTAAGTATTATCCACTTTGCATTCCCCGGTGCCATTGCCTGGCTAGGCGATTTCCCGACCGACCCTCGTATTAGATTAACTGCAATAGCCTGGGTCGAAAGCTTTTTCGATTTACTGCGTTCGAGCGGTCAGTATGTCTTCGACTCTATTTCATACGGTATTCGTGTAGTGCTTGATGCACTGGAAGTGGTTTTTGTTTCCAGTCCATGGCCGGTTATTGCCAGTTTCATTATTCTTCTTACGTGGCTTTCAGCCGGAACCGGTGGCGCTGTTGCTGCCGGCTGCTTTCTTGCCTACATGGGTTTGTTTGGTTTTTGGGAAAAAGCCATGACCACATTGGCATTGTTAGGTACGGCAGCACTTTTATCCATTTGTCTGGGAATACCGCTCGGTCTATTCAGCGCGAGGCGACCACGTTTTTATGCCGTGATTCGCCCCATCATGGACTTCATGCAAACGATGCCATCGTTTGTATTCATGATTCCGGTTATCGCGTTTTTCAGTGTTGGTAAACCAGCTGCAGTTATTACCACCATGATTTTTGGTGGCACGCCTGTTGTCAGACTTACGGTATTAGGCATGCGTGGTGTACCCGAATCTATCCGCGAAGCGGCTATAGCCTATGGTGCGAGTAAATGGTACTTGTTAACTAAGGTCGATCTGCCGCTTGCAGCGCCGTCTATACTCGCAGGCGTTAACCAAACCATTATGTTGAGTCTCGCGATGGTGGTCGTCGCCTCTCTAATCGGTGCAAAAGGACTGGGAGAAGATGTACTGGAAGCCTTGCAATACTCATCGGTTGGGCAGGGTATCCTGGCGGGTTTTGCTATTCTGTTCTGCGCGATGATTTTAAATCAAATTGTGCAGGGTAAACGTGATTAGCCTGCAAAATACGGCTTACAGTCATTCGTTAATAGTTAGTGGTTAATAGTTTGTCTGTCGCTCCATTGTGAAACTGATCCCCGGTGATCTATGCTCAATACTTTGGGTATTGACCTTGTACAATGGCGCGACCATAGGCCGTAAGTATTTGCACCGACATCACTGATCAGTAGCCAGTCTCCCTCTTTGATGCATGGCAATTCGATATTGCGCGCAAGGTAGTCGCCTGCGAAACACAACGGCCCGGCAATGTTGACCGTTTTTGCCAGTAAGTCAGTTGGGTCTGTTTTTGTCGTACCATCAGGATTTAACACAGTAATATTCAGCGCTGCGGCTGGTGCATAGACGTGTCTTGTAAATAGATCAGCGCCCAGGTGCACAAAAATATTCGGCACAGGGCCATCGCCAACATACTCCACCCGGGTTAAAGCGTATCCCGCGGCACGATGGGTCCACTGGCCGAATTCGGTTCTCAGTTTGTAGGCCGGGTACGCGGTGGCTAATTCTGTTACCTGCGCTGCGTAGCTACGCATCACGGGTTGCTCAGGTTCAGACTCTGCTGGCAGGCCACCGCCAATATTGATGGTGTTTATACGCCAGTTGTTGTCATGCGAAACACGGTGGTTATCGATCGCTTGAGCCAATTCGAAGAGGCGCAGAATCGCCTTTAGCTGCACCTTTAAATTTCTCATTTGTGAGCCACTGTGCATGTGTAGTGCAGTGATGGGATATCGCAGACATGCGGCCATAATCTCTGATTCTGCAGCGAGAGGTACACCGAATTTGCTTTCATCGGTACTGACTGCGTACAACTCCGGTGCACCGGTATCTATGCCCGGGTTGATCCGCAAACCTAACTGGCATTTAAGGCTGTCCGGGTATCGCTGTAGCTCGCTAAGCATGTTGGCATTAACTTGCATACCGTTGAAAGTTGAGCATTGCAGAATTTCATCGCGTGTTTTAACCGGAGAATCGAACACAATATTGTGCGGCCCGGCACCGGCCTCCAGCGCTAGCTCGACTTCCTCAATTGAAGCAGCTTCGAGATCGAACCCGTGAGCCAGAATGGTTGCCAACATCTGTTTGTGGGGATTCGTCTTGATAGCAACCGCATGTCGTGTGCCTTCCGGAAACGCTTGTGTCAGCAGGTCCAGTCGCTGAGTCAACACGCGTACATCGGTGATCAGTAATGCTGTATCTTTGGAATCAGCAGCAGCAATAATGCGGGGCAGGCTAGCTTCAATCGGATGCAAACGGCTCACTTAAGTCTCGTCACGGGTGGGGAGCGTTTGCCCGGAATATCACCCTCAGTGTGTGATCGTATAGAATACAGCTTTTCGAAATGGAACCTCAACAAAACACCAGGGTCTTGCAAATGCCACATATGTGCAGGATTCTCAGGCTCGTGATCGCTAAGTGCTCTACAGGCAGTCCAATATGGCAAGTGCAGGACCTCACCCCAACTATGTTCCAGACCTGTAGTTTGCGGGACACTGCAATCATCTACTGGCCCGGGGCGTTACCGCAATATGAAGATACGACAAAGCGGCGCTGCCTTGAATAAACTACTCATCGCCATCGCAGTAGCTGGCTTGCTTTCTATTCTGATTTTGTTATTACCCAAAGGATTTAAGGGAGATCTCTCACTGATCGGGAATGGCAAATTCAGTGCTGTACTAATATTCGATAAAAACCTCGTTGGCACGTCTCAGATGATGGAATTGCTCAATGATGTCAGATCTGATTACGAAGATCAGGTGCAGTTTCTGGCGGTAGATGTTGCAACACCAACCGGACAAAGCTTCATAAGAAATGAGCGTGTCGGCATTCTTGACCTGCTGATATTCGGGCAGAGTGGTACCAGACAGGAAGTCATCAGTGGCGGACTGAGTGAAACACAATTGCGATCCCTTCTGGACCGCGTTCTGGGCCGGTAAACGGAACAGCACTAAGGATCAGGTCTTGCAGATGCCACATCATGATAGGTGAACCG
>CAYLZS010000027.1:0-9580 GCA_964388065.1 uncultured Granulosicoccaceae bacterium | reverse complement strand
CCGCTCAGGGCATAAGGCTGGAAGATCAAAGCCATGAAGAATATCTGGCGCGACGTACTTTTCAGGAAACTGATCCTCCCGAACATTCTGAAACAAAGCGCAAAGTAAATAATAACTTTTCAATACGCACCGTTGCAGGATACGAAGAGCTTATCAGGTCACTAGCCTCAGACATTGTCGATAAGGCTCTGGCAAAAACCGAGTTTGATGTTGTAGAAGAGATAGCGAAGCTTCTGCCGATGATGATGCTTGGACGTATCCTCGGTGTTCCGGACGATGATCTTGCCTGGCTTGTTGAAAAAGGGGATGCATTGATTGGCAACACCGATCCCGACTTCACTTCATTTGTAATCGATAAAATGGACACCAGCGAATATCGCATGATGCCGTTCCGAAGCCCCGCCGGAGTCGAGCTCTACGACTACGCAGCAGATGTAATGGCTGGCCGGCGTCAGGTTGATGAAAGCGGATTACTGGCACAAATGATCAACCATGAAGATCGACTGGACGAACAGGAATTTAAAAATTTCTTTTGTCTATTAGTGGCCGCAGGCAATGACACAACTCGATACTCGATTGCAATGTCCCTTTATCAATTAAGCAAATACCCGCATCTGGTGACCGAACTGAAGTCAGGAGATTATTGGGACACCTGCGCCGATGAATTTATTCGTCTTGCGTCACCAACAATGCACTTTCGTCGCACAGCAACCGAAGACTTCGAATTACATAATAAAACCATTAAAAAAGGCGATAAGGTTTTATTGTGGTTTGTCTCCGGCAGCCGGGATGAAACCGTATTCGACAATCCGCATGAAGTGAATTTGGCCAGAAAACCAAACAGACACCTGGCGTTCGGTCAAGGCGGACCACATATTTGCTTAGGCATTCATCTGGCACGTCTTGAAGTACGAATTGTTTTGCAGGAACTGATAAAACGCATAACCCATATAGAAGCGCTCGATGAACCCAGCTGGACGCGCTCGAACTTTATCTGTGGTGTTAAGCGTCTCAATGTGCGCTGCGTACGGCGGACTTCATGAGTATCAACCGCACCCGGGTACTCTTTTGTGATTTACTCAATTTGCCACGCGGCAAGTATGTACCAGCAGACGTTGCTAAAAGCAGCTCAATAGGGTTTGCACGTGCCGCCTACGCAGTTACTTTTGATCGTGACTTACTGCCGGTACCCGGTTGTGGGGTTCACGATGGATTGCCGGACATGCAGCTCAATCTCGATCAGCAACGTCGCAAGAGCTGGCAAGCGGCAACTGAAATCGCACTGGGCAATCTTACGGTCGATGATGCACCCTTTGGTCTTTGTGCACGCTCGCAGCTTCAAAACACAATAAACCAATGGCAGGCACTCGGATTCGATCCGATGATCGGTCTGGAAACCGAGGCTTATGTGTTTCAACGTGACACCGATGGTATCTGGCGTCCGTACGATACACCGGGAGCTTTTGTTTATGGCACGGGTCCCGAAAATGATCCACGCGGTCTGGTCGACGAAATTTGGGAATCCGCCCATAACTGCGACATTCCACTGGAAAGTGCCAATGGAGAATTTGATAACGGTCAATTTGAATTCACACTGCGGTTCAGCAATGCACTGAAGGCCTGCGACGATGCATTTCTGATGCGGGTAATGGCGCGTGAGCTGGCACTAAAAAAAGGATTGCTGCTGTCATTTTTACCAAAGCCTGTTCCGGACCGCGGCGGGTCGGGCCTGCATGTTAATTTCAGTTTCACAGATAGCTCCGGAAAAAACGCAATAGCACCGGACGGCGAGCTGTCAGATCTTGCAAAACACTGCATGGCAGGACTGATCCATCACCACGAAGGTATGGCGGCATTGCTTGCCACCACAATAAACAGCTACGACCGATTGAGTACCGGCAGCATGGCGGGTTACTGGGCAAACTGGGCTGAAGATCATCGACTTGTCACCACGCGCTGCTCGACAAGCTCGCCAACGTCAGCGCGACTCGAACACCGAATGGCAGACTGCGCGACCAATCCCTATCAGGCAGTCAATGTGGTACTAACCGCTGCAAAACTCGGCTTTGAGCAACAACTTGCACTGCAGGCAGCAGAAGATCTTGATGGACTGGAAAACGTGCGCGAGACCCGCCATGTACCGAGCTCACTCGAAAAAGCACTCGACGCACTGGACCGGGACACAAAGCTCCGAAAATCTGTCGGCGACTTGTACTGCAACGCACTTACCTACCTTAAACAGGACGAGATTATCCGGCTTAACGGCAAAAGCACAGACGAGGTGCGTGACTTCTATTTGCCATTTGTATAGGCGTACATATTGGTTGCTCCTGCAACTACAGAGCGCCAATTGCGCCTCAAGTGATATCAAAGGATTGACAGGGAGGATTGACAGGCAAGACGGTGATGCTACATTTGTGTAAAACTGACCTCCTCAATAGGAACCACCCGAACAGGAATACAAAGTGGCTAAAAAACTCAGCAAATCCCAAAAAGCGCAGAAAGCAAAACAGAATCGAGACGCAACTCAGTCACGCCGTAAGTTCTTGCTGCTGCCTGTTGCAGCAGTGGCCATTGGCGGCACTGCATTCGGTCTGAATGCTCTTGAGGCAAACAAGCAGGAATTGCACGATCTCACCGTCATCGGCAACGGCCAGCCGGCTGTTATACAAATCCACGATCCGAGTTGTCCCACCTGCCGGCGTCTGAAAGGCATCATGAAAAACACCATCGACTCGGACGATCCAATTAACTACCGTTTGGCGGACATCACAACCCCGGAAGGCAAAGAACTACAGGAAAAATACAGAGCCTCGAAAGTCACACTGTTGTTTTTCGATGCCAGAGGCAAGCACGTGCATACCACTCAAGGCTTGCGAACCTCGGAAGAAATCAAAGACACTGTTGAAAATTTGTTTGGGACTCAGAGCTAGAGCCGTCAGGCAACACTCAATTGTATTGACTAAAACATAAAAAAGCCCGGGTAGCATACTACCCGGGCCATTTATCTACCAATAAGCCCAAGTACTGAGCCTGATTAAAAATAGCCTGATAAAAACAGGCGACTACTTATCAAGCGGCCGTTGCTGCAATATCAAAGCGATCCAGATCCATGACCTTGCTCCATGCAGCGACAAAGTCGTGAACAAACTTCTCACCTGCATCGCTGCAGCCATACACTTCAGACAGCGCACGTAATTCCGAGTTTGAACCAAAAACCAGATCAGCCGCAGTAGCTGTCCACTTTTTTGCACCGCTCTTTAGATCCTTACCTTCGAATACGCCACCGGAAACCGGTGCCCAGTCAGTGCCCATATCAAGCAGGTTAACAAAGAAGTCATTGCTCAGTGTTTCAGGACGATCAGTGAACACACCATGCTGCGTCTGTCCGGCATTGGTATTCAACACACGCATACCACCAACCAGGACCGTCATTTCCGGTGCAGTCAGTGACAACAGGTGCGCGCGATCAACCAGTAACTCTTCGGCAGGACGCATACTTTTGGCACTGGAGTAGTTGCGGAAACCATCTGCAAGTGGTTCAAGCACCGCAAACGATTCAACGTCAGTCTGATCCTGAACTGCATCGCCGCGACCTGTTGTAAACGGCACCGTCACATCGACACCGGCTTTTTTAGCCGCTGCCTCTACTGCAGCACATCCACCCGCTACGATTACATCGGCAAGTGATACTCCCTTACCGAAGTCAGACTGTACTTTCTCAAGCGCGCTGATTGCTTTGGAAAGTTCTGCAGGGTCATTAGACTGCCAGTCTTTTTGTGGCGCGAGTCGAACGCGTGCACCGTTGGCACCACCACGCATGTCCGTACCACGGTAGGTAGAAGCAGAAGCCCAGGCAGTGGCTACCAGCTGTGAAATCGATAAACCGCAATCGAGCGCTTTAGCTTTAAGGCTTGTTGCATCGGCATCACTTAAAGCACTGCCATCCGGCACAGGATCCTGCCACAACTGTGGCTCTGCCGGTACTTCAGGGCCCAATGAACGGACACGCGGACCCATGTCTCTGTGAGTAAGTTTGTACCAGGCTTTGCCAAACTCTTCAGCAAACTCCTGCGGATTTTCGTGAAAGCGCTTGGAGATAGGTGCGTAGATTGGATCTTCTTTTAACGCAAGATCAGAGGTAAACATAACCGGTGCATGCTTCTTTGAAGAATCGTGTGCATCGGGAACAAGATCATGAGCAGATTCATCGGTTGGTATCCACAACGTCGCACCCGCCGGTGTTTGTGCCATCTTCCAGTCGTACTTGAACATGGTATCGAAGTAGCCGGTATCCCAGGTAACCGGATCAGGCGTCCACGCGCCTTCAAGTCCGCTACTGATCGTGTCACCGCCTTTGCCGGTGCCAAAGCTGTTCTTCCAGCCAAGACTCTGTTCTTCAAGACTTGAACCTTCGGGCTCAGGACCAACGTGATCAGGATTACCTGCTCCATGACCCTTGCCAAAGGTATGACCACCGGCAATCAGTGCAACTGTTTCAACATCGTTCATAGCCATACGAGCAAACGTTTCGCGAATGTCTTTGGCCGAGGCTAACGGATTGCCGTTGCCGCCTGGTCCTTCAGGGTTAACATAAATCAGACCCATCTGTACCGCACCCAATGGATTCGCAAGATCGCGATCGCCACTGTAGCGCTCATCGGCAAGCCACTCAGCTTCAGGTCCCCAGTAGATGTCTTCTTCAGGTTCCCAGATATCTTCGCGACCACCACCAAAACCAAAAGTCTTGAAGCCCATGGATTCAAGTGCGACGTTACCCGTGAGGATCATCAGATCAGCCCACGAAATCTTTGCACCATATTTTTGCTTAATAGGCCATAACAACAGACGAGCTTTATCGAGGTTGACGTTATCAGGCCAGCTGTTAAGCGGTGCGAAACGCTGCGAACCGGAGCCGCCGCCGCCGCGTCCGTCAAAGGTTCGGTAAGTGCCGGCACTGTGCCACGCCATGCGAATAAAGAACGGACCGTAGTGGCCGTAGTCGGCTGGCCAGAAATCCTGTGAATCTGTCATTAAGGCATTTAGATCTTTCTTCAGGGCTTTAAAGTCCAGCTTGGCGAACTCAGAAGCATAGTTAAAAGAGTCACCCATCGGATCACGCTTTTCAGAGTTCTGAGAAAGAATTTTTAGGTTTAACTTGTTGGGCCACCATTGATGGTAATGGCTGGTACCTGCCGAAGTATGTCCGCCGAGTACAGGACACTTGCTTTCAGTGTTCATTATTTTGCTCCCTGAGGGTTAGTGTAAAAATACATTCTTAAAAACATGGCGCAGTTTGATTTACTTCTGGCATCGAGGGCAGAGCCCCCAATACGTTACCTCAGCCTCGTCAATCAGGTATCCGTGATCGCCTTTGGCAGTTAAACAAGGTGCCTTTCCGGTTTTGCAGTCTGTATCTTCCAGTGCACCGCACTCACGACAAACCAGATGGTGATGATTATCCACACGATCTTCATAGCGTGCCGCAGACCCTGCTGGCTGTATGCGACGAATAAGATCGTGTTCGGACAATACGTTCAACGCATCGTAGACAGCCTGACGAGAGATGGATCCGATCTCTGCACGCACCAGATCGCAAATTTCATCAGCAATCGCGTGAGGGGATTTGCGCACGGCAGAATACACAGCAAGACGTTGAGCAGTAACCTGCAGACCAACGCCACGCAGCGCATCAGAATCATCACCTCGACTGCCACCGGATAAGCTCATAAACTCTATGATTACTCCAACTCTGTACAGAGTCAAGAATCAGTTTATGTTTAAATCATTACGATTTCTCACCAGCGGGATAACAAACCGATGCCAGATGAATATTTTTTATCGCACTGGAATTTCAGATTAATTTGCGTCACTACCGGGCCATTATCCAAGCAGGATGGATCAAAGCAGGACGGATCAAAGCGGGACGGATCAGGGCCGAAAGTACTTAATACAGTCGGGCCGTGCCGCCTCCCAGCCTCTGTCAAGTGTATCCACAACAACCTGCGGTAATGGTCCCTGTTGAAGCGCCTGCAGGTTATTTTCAAAGTGCAGCATTGAGCTGGCACCTAAAATGATTCCGTCTCCGGCACTATTATTTAAGCCGGAATGATGGACCAGCCAACGAAGTGCCGATGCTGCAGGATCAATCCCCTCGCTCTGACAGGACTGCGTGAATTCATTCACTGCAGCAAAATAGTCACTCTTCCAGTAACGATTTTGATATTCCACATTGCCTGAAAATCGACCGTCTGCAGGTGTATCGGTAACATTTGTGTGCTTGCCGGTGAGCATGCCTCCCGCCAGCGGGTTATAGACATAAAAAGCGATATCGAAATTTCGCAGGCACGGAAACAATTCACGCTCGACATCCCGGGTTAGCGCGTTGTACATGCCTTGATAAACAACAGGCTTGAGGTAACCACGCTGCTCACAGATTCCGACAATTTCAGCCACCTGCCACGCTGCATAGTTGCTCAGGCCAAATCGTTTAAACCGACCGGCCTGGTAGTGCCTGTCGAGCGCCTGCAGCGTTGTAAGAATTGGTGTTTCCAGATCCGGCTGATGCAGATAGACAAGATCAACAGCGTCTGTCGTTAGTCTTTGCAATGACGTAGAAAACTGATGGTCGACAGATTCAGCGGTCAGCCCACCTTCCTTCGGGTTCACCTTGGTAGCTATTTCACATCCAGCCAGCAGATTCTGCTGGTTCAGATCGCCAAGCAGTTTTTCCGTGGCACCTGCGCAATACACATAGGCTGAGTCCAGCTCAGCGTGCCCCGCATCACCAAAGGCTTTTACAATTCTGGTCGCTTCATCGTGATCAACCTGATCCCCGAAGGTCATCGTGCCGAGTATTGCCTTCACCGTTTTGTCCTCCAGTGGCTGAACTCTGCATAGTACTCTGCATTGACACCTTAAAGAACAGCTGTCTCGTAAATAGCCTTCAGGATACGTCGCATCAAGTCATTCTGAATTATCATTAGCAATCAATTGTTAGTCGAGTGCCGGTACCAGTATTGATGACAACCCCTGTCACGGTCACCAGCGAATCAATATCAGCTGTGACCAATCCGGACCCGGTCTGCTGATTATTATTTCTGTTGGTGGTACTCCAGCTGCATTGATCTCCGGCGTTAGCGCTAAACCGCTGGGTTCGCCGTGGTGTAATGCTGGCTGATTGTTGCGAGCTGGTAGAACGCAGGGTGATTTCATACCTGTTCGGAGTATCGACAATACCTGTATCGAAAGGCAGATGTGATGTTGCCCACTCTATATCTGCATTGTAGGCATCATTACCTGAATTCGGCGATGCTGCACTGGTAGAGTTGGAAGCGTTTTGAATAGATGGAAAACTCAAATTCAACGGATACTTCCAGTTGAAATCCTGCCCGAAACCAAACCCGAATAGTGGCGTCACTACAGAATCAAAAGATAACCAGGTATGAGATGCGGCTCCGGTATTTCTTGCAGAAAAGCCAGCGCGCGCATTAGTAAAAGATTGCGCTATCGGCCTGCCCTGCGTTTGCCAGTCAATAATGGTGTCTAACTTTCCATGCGATGTCATCAGGTAGGCGAAATCATCTCCACGGCGCTGCACTAATTGCTGCTGATGATTCATCCAGTCCCAAACCCTCATACTCTGTGCACCATCAACACCGTAGAGTCGAATGCTCTGGCTGTGTGGTCCGCGGTTTCTGACCGGCAGATTGTTCGATTGGGTGCCCCAGAGCTGAACCAGTTCGCTCTGAAACCCGGGGCTTGCGGCAAAGTTTGTCATTGGCTGACTGGCGTAGACCCCTGAGAATAGTGTCGGATACCGCATACCCCACGCCAGTAAGCCCGTTGCTCCCATCGAGTTTCCATACCCGTGAATCAGTTGATCGTCGATGTTAAAGTCACCATTGAAGCGAAGCTCGTCAATCGCACGCATCACACGTTGCTCGGTGAAGTTTTCAATGACACCACTTGAAGGCACAGGCCCGTTTAACTGGTAATTATGATCGGCAGCATAGCCATACCACCATGAATGTACAGCACCGACCAGTGGACCGGGGTCGTGTGGAAACAATGATATAACCTGCCAGTTAAATTCCGACTGTGGCACGAACTTGTTGTTTTCAAAATAAGCGTGAGGGTGAACCATCAGCGGGTAGGACCGCGACGGATTGTACTGCGATGGCAATGCAACGGAGTAGTTATACGCATAGCCGTTGAATGTCGGGTTCCAGTTGCTGTAGTCCATATATTGCGTATACAGCCGACCTCTGCCACCGTTTATCGACACAGTGAGAACATCGCGAGGTCGCTGCACCGATTCTGCAACAGGGGAACTCAGCGTCATAAGTGTCGCGAGGGACTCCACTCCATTGTTAACACCAGTAACGGCATACCAGGCTGTGGCAGAATCTCCGGCCTGAGTGGTGTATACAAAGAGTCCCGTATCGTCGCTTAGCATTGCTCCGAGATTCTGTATAACAAAATTCCTCGGTGCTTCCGGGCTGCCATGACTATTCACCGACGTATTGTTGTCCAGTGGTCCCCAGCGGTCGGTGATTCTTTGGGCAGCTCCAATATTCGCATTGTCAATTGGCTGAGAATGACGATACACATGATACCCATCAAGTGAAGGTGTCTCATCCCAGGTAAGAAAAGTTTGCCCGTCTCTGTGAAAAGCTGACAATCCCTGCGACTCAAAGGCCGGACCGTCAGGTGCAGGCAAGCTGGCTTCCGGCTCGCCAATTGTGATTGATACCATAGCCGGTTCCGAGTACTCACCACTGTCATCAGCAACTACATAATAGAAAGTATCGGACGTGGTCGGGCCTCCATAGTGGCCATAGGTAATTCGACCATCGGGCTCAGATCGCAGCCATCCGTTAACTGGCTGATAAACCTGCGGATTGGGCTGAAAAATAAAAAGACTGTTTGCATTGATAGATCCATCCGGGTCTGCATCGTTAGCCAGAATATCAATCGTTACCAACTGACCTACTGCCACAACGGCCGTATCATTGCCAGCTTGCGGCACTTGATTATCTGCAAGCACACCTACATTAGGAACAAACAAAACACCAAAACAAAAAAGTACTGACGTAATCAATCTCATAACCAATCCCCGTGTTCTACTGCAGCGCCTATACTAAACCAGAGACAAAAAAAACTTCACATACCTTTAACAATATAAAGCACAGATCACAATAATAAGACTACAACACCCTCCATAGTCAAAGGACAGTTAACCAGGATTTTGAAGGCTATAGATTGATAAAGGCAACGCAGGTCAGTCTGACTAAAAACAAGTTCGATTACCTTAGGGATAAAAGCAACACAGTGAATGATAGGGCCTTATGTTAGGACGCAAATTCCACTAACAGTAATTCTACAGGGACGATGGAAAGTCCGAGTGGATCACGCCTGCAACTGTTTTTGGCGGAGACTAGACGGGATTATTCATGGTTTGGCGAGCATATCGCGCAGAGAATTGATTTCACAGTGGATTTTCTTCTCGCGTCGAATACTTATTGATATTTGCAAGAGAAAAAATTCGCTGTGGAATCAAGGATCAAGCGAGATGTCG
>CAYLZS010000026.1:0-3533 GCA_964388065.1 uncultured Granulosicoccaceae bacterium | reverse complement strand
CGACTGACACCCGGCAGACAGTCTGGAGCGTGCATCGAAAGCAGCTCGCCCCACTGTTGAGTTAGTTAATAAAGCATCGCGAATCGTTGCTGCGAGTCCTTATACACTTGTCACTAACCGCCGGCGCTATCTCGAGAGACTACGCCGCTGGAGCTTGAACAGGTTTACTTGAACAGGTTTAGCCCGGCATTTTATCGAAGGCGGGAAGCCCGTCGTCAAGGACGGTCGCGTTCATTTTGCTCGATGTATAGACATTCACTTTAGGCGTGAATTCTTCATGCTCATTGATGAGACCAGCACGCAAGCCAAGCATGCCTTCGCGAGCGGAGTTCTGCGTAAACAGCGGTGTGCCGCATGAGCCACAGAAATGTTTGGTCATTGTGGTGCCGGCATCTGAGCTGTGTTGAAAGGTTTTCGGTGTGCCGCTGACGTTCACATCGCCCTCTTTCATAAACATCAGCGTGGCATAGGCGCTACCTGTGGATTGGCGGCATGCTGTACAGTGGCAATTCGCCATAACCGGCACATCACCATTGGCCTCGAACGAAACGTCGCCGCAGAGGCATTTTCCAGTAAGTTTAGGCATTAGCTTTTCTCTTTATCCTGGCATTGTTGCCTTCCAAACACTACGCAACGGCGAGGTATCTTGTCAACCCACCGGTTTTCGAGCGCCTGCCCACGTGTCTTGTGAGGTCCACGGTCGTAGGTTCTTTGGTCGCCACTGAAGCAACGCAAGACCTCACATTTCTTGAAAGAAGCTCTCCTTTCTGAGTTAACAGAAATCAGGTTCATACTCCCGAGTGATGCATATTTCGAATCACACCGATGCGGAAAATGCACAATGCAATCTGTAGCCAGCCTGATAAGCTTTGCCCGCTTAGCGCTTTCAGCAGCCAAAATTAATGGTGATGTGAGCAGTTTTTTAACAAAAAATCTTAAATTTAGCGGGCAATCGCCACGCTAGCTCGGGGGGGATATGGTTGGAGCAGATACCGCATGGATAATAGTGGCGACAGCATTAGTGCTGTTCATGACGCTACCTGGACTGGCATTGTTTTACGGTGGTCTGGTTCGTTCACGCAATGTACTGAGCGTACTGATGCACTGCTTTTCGATTGCTTGTTTGATGAGCATACTGTGGCTGGTGCTGGGCTACTCAATCGCATTTGGTGAAGGCAATGCTTACTGGGGTGGGCTGGGCAAGGTATTTCTGAAAGGTGTAGACGCAGAAACAGTATCGGGCACCATTCCGGAAGTGTTGTTTTTTGCATTCCAAATGACTTTTGCCATTATTACACCGGCGTTGATTGTAGGTGCTTATGTTGAACGCATAGGCTACGCATTTGTGCTGATCTTCTCAAGCCTTTGGATGCTCTTCTGCTATGCACCCGTTGCACACTGGATCTGGGGCGGTGGCTTGTTAGCCGGTGAAGAATGGTCATTGTTCGAAAACGGGGTAAACGATTTTGCCGGCGGTATTGTCGTTCACCAAACTGCAGGGCTGGCGGCACTTGTGCTGGCAGCTTTCCTCGGTAGTCGAAAAGAGAAAAACGTACCACCGCACAACCCGGGTATGGTCATGATCGGTGCCGCGATGCTCTGGGTCGGCTGGTTCGGGTTTAATGGTGGCTCACAGCTCGCAGCCGATGGTGGTGCGGCGATGGCGTTGACCGTTACTCACATATCTGCGGCAGCAGCATCACTGACATGGGCACTGTGGGAGAAGATCAGACACGGTAAGGCAACACTGGTCGGCATGGTTACCGGTACTATCGCCGGACTCGCGTCCATCACCCCGGCATCCGGATCTGTTGATCCTGTGCAGGCACTCATCATTGGCGCTATTGCAGGTGTACTGTGCCAGGTACTTTGTGGTGTGGTAAAAAACCTGTTGAAAATCGACGACACGCTGGACGTTTTTGCGGTACACGGTGCGGGTGGCATGTTCGGTATTCTGATGCTTGTAGTATTCGGTCACGCAGGGATCACCGAACAATTGGGCGGTCTGGTGGTGGTAGGAGTGTTCACTATTGTGATGACCATAATTATTATTTTCATCACTAAACTGATTACACCATTGCGCGTCGACGAAGAAGCTGAAGCGATTGGCCTTGATTTGTCCAAACACGGTGAACGAGCCTATGATATGACTTCATAGACGAACAGTTATTGTGTGCCGTAGCAGTCGGGGGAGCCAGATTCCCCCGACGTTGCTGAGCCAGATATTAAGTCTGTCAAACCGTCACACACCCTATATCACCTGATTTTTGACAAAAAGCCAGATGATATACATACCCCACCCAAATAATTACCACGCAATACCCTGCAGTCGCTGTGGTAATGTCCGACTAAATCTCTGGAGAACAATATGCTGACGATCAAGCGACTCGATATAAGCGATGCCCGGTTGCTTATCGCGGGAGCGAGGGCAAAGGCAGAGGAGATAGGTGTTCCAATGGGTATTGCTGTTACGGATGAAAGTGGTGCCCTCATCGCTTTTGAGAAGATGGACGGTGCTAAAATCCTTTGTGAATCATTTGCCATTGACAAAAGCTTTACAGCAACTGGTACCCGAAAGGGTACTCATGAACTTAACGAGGCCAATCAACCCGGCAATCCAACCCATGGCCTCGCCTCGGCGATGGGTGGACGAATTCTGGTACTCTCAGGTGGCCTTCCGGTCATTGTCGATGGAGACGTTGTTGGGGGAATTGGCGTCAGTTCGGGCAGTCCCGCGCAGGATCTTGAAGTTGCACAAGCCGGAGTCAACGCGTTACTCGACCGTTAGCCTCGATATTCATACGCGGTCGACATTTTCGCATAGAGATTTGGTTTCACTAATTGAATTACTCGATGGTGAATTACCCGAAGGCGTCCAATACTTAATGACACTGGTAACTGAGGCAAATTTCTTGTGGAATTAAAATTCGAACGAGAAATTGACATCCGTGTGAATATACCGGGTTAATAGACTTTTAAAATTTTCTCTGGAAACAGTATAAATATGACTAAACCAACCATCGGCTTCATCGGTCTGGGTCTTATGGGCAGCAACATGGTTGAATGCCTGCAGAAGAACGGCTTTGAACTCTCCATAATGAGCCGAAAAGCCGAAGTTCGCGATGCAGCTGTGGCACGTGGTGCAACTGTGGCCAGCTCGCCAAAGGAACTGGCCGCGGCAAGTGACATCGTGATGCTGTGCGTCACAACCTCTGACGTTGTCGAGTCTCTGGTCTACGGTGCCGACGGAATCCTTGCCGGCATAAAAGAAGGCGCGGTGCTGATCGACTACGGCACATCAATTCCTGCCTCTACCCAAAAAATTGGGGCCGATCTCGCCGCAAAGGGTGCAGGCATGATCGATGCCCCGCTTGGACGCACACCCGCACATGCTGCGGATGGTTTACTCAATATAATGGCAGCGGGTGATAAAGAGACCTACAACAAAGTAAAGCCTGTTCTCGACGTACAGGGCGAAAATGTATTTCACCTCGGTGCACTGGGTGCGGGCCATACAACAAAGCTGATCAACA
>CAYLZS010000025.1:0-4774 GCA_964388065.1 uncultured Granulosicoccaceae bacterium | reverse complement strand
CAGGGCATTCCCGAGATTTTTCGTGCCTTCCATAAAATGGGTAAAGCCCGCGAACGATGGTTTTTACGATTCCTGCCAATCTATCTGATTATCCTGCTGTGGCTGGTGCTGGCGGTCTTTGTACCCGACATCGTACCGGGTGGGGCATGGTTCACTGATTTGATGAGCGCGCGGCCAAACCTTCCCAAACCAATCATTGGCTTGATTATGCTTGGCGCGATGCTGTTTGTGATCTTTATAGGTTTCCCGATCGCGTTCACTTTGATCTTTTTGGCCTTTGTGTTTGGTATCTGGGGGGCGAATTTCAAACTCACCACGCTGTTGATGACGCTTAACACTAACTCGACCATGTTGAACGATCAGCTTATGGCGGTGCCGTTGTTTGTATTGATGGGCATCGTGATGGAAGCGGCTGGATTGATGGAGCGTTTGTTCGCGTCAATCCAAATGATGATGGCTCGCGTACGTGGCTCACTCTTTATTGCAGTTTTAATTGTTTCAACCATCTTTGCCGCTGCAACCGGAATCGTTGGCGCGTCGGTAACACTGCTCGGCATTATGGCGGGTGCTACCATGACCCGATCCGGTTACAACGTGAAACTGGCAGCCGGAACCATTACCGCAGGCGGCACACTGGGCATATTAATTCCGCCGTCGATCATGTTGATTGTCATGGGACCGGTGCTTGAAGTCTCCACCCTTGATCTGTTCCGTGGTGCGTTTATACCCGGAGCACTATTGGCTTCGCTCTACCTGCTTTACACACTGGGTCGATGCTGGCTTAACCCTTCACTGGGGCCGATCCTTAGCGAGGAAGACCAACCGGAAACGTCTAAATTTTACGGGGCCGAAGTTGCGTTGATCTGCCTCGGCGTCCTGACCCTGTGCCGTGTCTTTGGCCTTGGAATAGGGGGCGCGTTTGGTGGGCTGATGCCATTCGGAGGCTTGATAGTTTTGATCGCAGCCATGGCTCTGGCCTATGCGGCCTATCGAAACTTAAGCATTCTGCGGATCGCAGTACCTCTCGCCGTGCTGTTCCACCTTTACATGATCTTCACAAATATGGGTGACGGCTTGCCGATCTGGTCGATCGTCTTTGCTGCATTTATTGTCCTGCTGGCGTTTCTGGCCCGACCAATCTATGACAAAGAGACGGGCAATGATTTCTACTTCTCCGATCTCTGGAACGAATTCTTCGCAGGCCTTATGCCGCCTACGATCCTGATTTCTTTTGCTTTGGGCTCAATCCTTCTTGGCTTTGCGACCCCGGCTGAAGCTGCCGCTATGGGGGCCTTCGGCTCGATCCTGCTCTCGATCGGCTATCGCAAATTCAGTATCAGAAGCTTTTTTGACAGTTTGGTCAAAGCTCTGGAAATTACCGTGCTGATCATGTTCCTGGTCGCGGCCTCCAACTTTTTCGGTGCCGAATTCAGTGCGCTTGGAACGCCAAAGATGATGACAGAAGTGCTGCTGGGTCTGGAAATGTCGCCTTATCTGATTCTGCTATTGGTGATGGGGCTGATCTTTCTTTTGGGCTGGCCACTGGAATGGGTGCCGATCGTACTGATCGTGGTGCCGATTCTACTGCCGACGGTCGAGTCACTCGCGGTTCACGGGTTGGAACGCTATGACCTGATGGGCTGGTTAGGAATTCTTGTTGCGGTGAATCTACAAACGGCCTGGCTTTCGCCGCCGGTCGCGCTCTCGGCCTATTTTTTAAAGGGTGTAGTGCCGGATTGGGATTTAAAAGACATCTACCTCGGTATGATGCAGTTCATGCTGGTACAGCTTGTGGGTCTGATCCTGATCTTCATATTCCCGCAGCTTGTACTGTGGCTGCCCAGGGTGATGAGTGGTTAGGGGAGGAGCGTTCGTAATTCGGAATGATTCTGATATTCCCGAGGATTGCTCTTTGGTTCGCAAATTATATAGACGCAATGCGGCCGCAGCATTAAAGCGACGGAAGCCAGGCAGACGCTGTGGTTATCAGTGGTGCTTGCATCGGCTGTGCATGCACTTCACGTAAGCACTCATAATTACATCAATGTACGCCTTGCAGTCCCGAATGATTGAGTCGGCTAACATAGCGACGCTAACCTTTACTTAGTGATTAACACTTCATGCTGAATACTATTCTTGACTACGGTCAGATAATCATTGCAGATATTGTTTTATCTGGTGACAACGCGCTGATCATTGGCATGGCGGCGGCCGGACTTGCACCAGAACTGCGTAAGAAAGCGATTCTGTTCGGTATGGTCATCGCCGCTTTGCTGCGCGTGGTTTTCGCATTAATTGCAACCAAGTTACTGGGTATACCCGGACTGTTACTTGTCGGTGCTCTGTTATTATTTTGGGTTTGCTGGAGCTTGTACAAGGAAATCAGAGCAAACAGTCATGCCCAGGCGGAGGATGAACTCGAGAATCTTGAAGACAACGGCGCTCCCCGTCGCACCTTAAAGCAGGCTTTAATTGCTATCACTATTGCTGACGTGTCGATGTCATTAGACAACGTACTTGCGGTCGCGGCAATTGCCGATGGTGATACCAATAAACTGGTCATCGGGCTGGGTCTTGCAATACTGCTTATGGCTTTTGCTGCGACATTAATTATGAAGCTGCTGGCGCGCTACCCGTGGATATCATGGCTGGGTCTTATCGTTCTTGTCTATGTAGCGACAGAGATGTTTTATCGCGGTATTTTTGATGCCGAAAATGGCATTCTGGCCTACTTGCGAAGCAGTGGGATTATGTGACGGGAAAAGACGGCAGTATCTATAGGTTGCTGCTAAATACTGCCTTTCAATTTAAAAGACCGACATCACCTGGTTAAGTAGATGCCGGTCCTTTTTTTTATGGTTGCGAGAATGTTAGCAGGGCGTCTATGCCGTGAATTATTCCGTTTTGTGCTTCCATGTCCGGATCAACAACGCTTGCGGCGCCTATGCCTACAACGCCACCTGTTACAGTGATTGACTGTGAGCCGAACACCATGGCGAGGTTAGTTCCGTCAAGTGCTGCTACGTCAGCTGCTGTAAGAGCTGCGGCGTGTACGTGTCCGAGTAACAGGCTGGAAAGCAGCGCAGGCTCTTCGGCGAGGCCTCCTATAAGTATCATATCAGCAGCCGCGATTGCTGCATTGTTGGGTGCAAAGACAGTAAAATCAGAGTCGATATTATTCAGTGTGTCTTCCAAACCTGCCGTCTGTATCAGTGATAGCAGTGCACTGTAGTCGGGGTTGTTTGTCAGTACATCGACAATAGTTCCAGGTGCGGGAGGGGCAGCGGGAACCAGTACCGTATCAATCGAATGTACGATACCGTTAGTTGCTGCAATATCAGCCTCGATAATCGTCGCGTTGTTGATTAGAAGATCGTCCTGATCGAGCGTGGCTGTCAGTGGCTGGCCTGCCGCAGAAGTAAACGGTGTACCATCTGAAACAATGGCGGCAATGGAATCTATTGCCTCACCTTCCACGATATGATTTAGAAGTATGTCGCGCAATGTATCCGGATCAGCGTTTAACGCGTTTAGCGTATCTTCACCCAAAAGGTCAAACGCGTCGTTAGTTGGTGCGAAAACAGTGAAAACATCGTCGCTTGCCAATATTGCATCAAGTCCTGTTGCGGTAGCAGCGCCAAGCAGTGTCGAGAACTGAGGGTCTTCACTGAGTAGCTGTGCAATATTTACGGTAGGTTCCGGGGCAGGATCGGTTACATCATCCGGTGGAGTAAGCACTGCGTTAATGACGTGGATAATTCCGTTTGATGCGACGATATCAGTAGTGACAAGATCAACGCCATTGATTAGCACCAGGTCGTCTGCATCAAGCGTTAATGCTGCCAGGCTTCCATTCAACATTCTGATAGATGTGCCGGCATTGTTGGCGAGAGCTGCGCTGTCATTGCTGCCTGCCAGTACGTGATATAACAGTGTGTCAGACAGTACGGCTGAATCTGCCATCAGTGCATTAACTGCATCAGCACCGAGCGCGTCAAAAGCACTATCGGTTGGTGCAAAAACGGTATTAATGTTATCCGGATTTGCCAGTGTCTCCCTCAGTCCTGCAGACTCCAGGGCCGCAAGCAGTTGGGTGAAATCACCAGCGGCTTCCGCTGTTGCAATTAGATCTTGCAGTTCGTCTGCCGGGTCAGTTTCGTCACCCGGTTCGGTTGAGTCACCTGGTTCTGTTGGGTCAGTCGGGCTGGTCAGTCCTGGAATATCCTGAGCCAGGATTTCAGCGCTGTCGCACCCGCTCAGGAGCAGTCCGACAGACGCTGCACTGACGATCAGTAGTTTTCGAATCATAGTAAAAATGCTCTTTAGAATTTTTTTTAGGCCGCAGCAAACGGTGGATATCTGTTTGTTTTATCTGGTTACACTAACTGAGTGTAGTAGATCTATTCCTGCTTGCTGATGTGGCAGTGAGCATTGGCATGTTTATTTTGTGAGGCCGTTTTCATTACACCAGGCCACTACATCATTGATTTAATTAGAGATTAAACACGGATTTCGAATCAAAAATGGATACAGATACTTTCCGTCAGTAAATAAATCTGTGGTGGTTCAGAAGCGAGGTGAATAAACTCTGGCGGCTGGAGCGGGCACGATTGTCGTGTTTAGCCTTCCCCGAATGTTCGTTTTCCCGTATTTACGTGTCGCCGTAAATAAATGTACCCGTATTAAAATCTACCCACATTTACACAAATGAAGGAGCGGGCGTGAAAAATTCTGCCAGCATGTTTTCACTGCACGATAAGGTTGCACTGGTAAC
>CAYLZS010000024.1:0-5022 GCA_964388065.1 uncultured Granulosicoccaceae bacterium | reverse complement strand
TCAACCACTTTGTAGTCGGGCGGGTATCTGAACAACGTGCGATCGTTCATCCGCGGTGGATTGACAATTTTTCCCGGGTTGAACAGATTGTCAGGATCAAACAGAAACTTAACCTGCTCAAAATTCCTGACCATCTGTTTACCGAACATTTTGGTATGGAATTCTGAACGTGAAATGCCATCGCCGTGCTCACCGGAATGCGAACCCTTGTATTTGATCACAAGGTCGAACGCCTGCTCTGCGATCTCTCGCATCGCATTGGCGTCTTTTTCAAGCTTCATGTTAAGAACTGGTCTGACATGCAGGCAACCGACCGAGGCGTGGGCATACCAGGTGGCCTCGGTGCCATGTTGTCTGAATACGTCGGTAAGGCCTGAAGTAAAGTCCGCAAGGTCCGGGAGTTCTACTGCGCAGTCTTCAACAAATGACACTGGCTTGCCTTCAGACTTCATGGACATCATGATGTTCAGGCCCGCCTTTCGCACCTCACCAATACGTGCCTGTAACTCCGGGTCTACAGCATCAACCACACCACCTTGTTGCTTGTGACCGGCGTCCCAGCTGAATCCCAGATCTGCCATGCGTTCGTGCAGTAGTTTTAAATGTTTGAGATTTTCGTCCTGAGTTTCAAATGCGAATTCAACCAATAGTATCGCTGCCGGTTCACCGCGTACAAATTCTTCCACTGAACTTTTATATAGTTCGATATCGCGAGCCAGTGCGATCATGGTGTTGTCTACCAGCTCCACTGCGTGCGGACCCAGTTCGACAAGATGTTGTGTGGCATCCATTGCCTGATAAAAAGTTGGAAAATGGCATACGCCTAATACCCGCTGCTGCGGAAGCGGGGACAGTTTTAGCTCAATACTGGTGCTGTATGCGAGTGTGCCTTCCGAACCCACCAGCAAGTGCGACAAGTTGTTTTCAGTGTTTTGATTCTGTGGTAACAAGGCGTCAATGTTGTAACCGCCTACACGACGCAAAACATTTGGGAAACGCTCACGAATAGTGTCGCACTCACGTTCACCAAGTTGCAGCAGATCTGCAGCCAATTGCCGTTGTGTACCGATGAGTCCATCCAGTGACGCTGATGCATTTCCAAAGTGCATGCTTTCACCGTTTGGCAATATCGCGTCAATTGCATGGACGTTATGTCGCATTGTGCCGTAATGAATCGACCGCTGCCCACAGGAATTGTTTGCCGCCATACCACCGATGGTGGCTCGGGATGCTGTCGAGACATCAACCGGAAACCATAAACCATGCGGTTTGAGCAACCGATTGAGCTCATCGAGCACAATACCGGGCTGCACGATGCAGCATCTGTTGGCAACATCAAGCTCGATCAGTTGATTAAAATAACGCGAATTATCCAGAATAAGACCGGAATTAACGGTCTGCCCGCACTGTGATGTGCCACCACCACGAGGAGTGACAGGCACCTTAAACTCGCGCGCAATCTGCAACGCGAGCTTAATATCCTCGAGTGACTTTGGTACCACAACACCCGCAGGCATTATCTGGTAGATGGATGCGTCTGTCGCGTACCGCCCGCGTGTAAAGAGATCGCTGTAAACATCACCAGACAACTCCCGTTTCAGGTGTTTGTTTATTTCAGCGGCTTGTTCGATTTGCATTTAAATTGGTGGCAGGAATTATTTTGAATTTAAGATACAGAATACTGCATTTCGGGGTTGGAATTAAACATCTGGTCGGACTGCATTTGCCTCTAATCGAATGCTGCGCAAATCGATATGTCGACCTTTGTACACTACGACCCCGGTATTGCAGTCTGCCGGTAATTGGTTAAGTGTATCGTTGATGTGATAACTCGGCTAGTTTGATCAGCGTTGTCAGCGCGTGGTTTAGCGGTGCCTGTATTCCAGCCTCTTCGGCAATTCTGGCAACTGCACCGTTAAGTGCATCCACCTCTGTCAGGCGTCTTGCATAAAGGTCCTGCAGCATCGATGGTATGTGATCACCGTGCTGTGTACACGATAATTCGATTAAGTCATAGACGCAATCAATATCAAACTCAACCTGCTGTGCCAGCGCTACCTGCAATACTTCATCCGCGACGTCTTTGGCCAGTTGCTTTGCACCGGGTGAATCCTCAACGCATCCTGGCCTGCCGTGAGATAAAGCACAAATTGCATTCATACCGGCATTAAATCCGACCTTCTCCCAAATACGTTTATCAATATTGGTCTCGTGCCGGAGTGAAATGCCGCTTTGTTGGAACGCATCTGCAATTTTGCCAGCCATTGGCGAATTGTTTTCATTCGATGCGCTACCGAAAAAACTGTTGCCTTGTCCTTTGCAGGCAACAATACCGGGTGCAATTTTATCTACAGGCATCATTGATACACCAATCCAGATTCTATTTAACGGTATTTGTGTGGCGATATTCTCGGCGTTTCCGAGGCCATTTTGCAAGCTGAGTACCTGCGTGTTTGATTCGATTCGGTCGGCTATGCCGGCCATGGCGTCACGAGTTTGGAAAGACTTGGTAAACACCAATATTAATTCAACACCGGGTTGCATCTCAGTTGGTGAAAGGGCTTGCAACGAAACTCTCTTCTCGCTGTTCGGCTTTCGCAAAATCAGATCATTTGCGGCAATCGCCTCACGATGGGCTTTGTTCGTTGTCAGCAACTGCACTCTGTGACCGTGCATTGCCAGTAATCCTCCAAACCAGGATCCCATAGCTCCTGCGCCAAGTACCGCAATATGCATTTTTATTGCCCTTTTTGTACTCGTGTGATTACAGCAGCCCTAATGCGAGCGCTAGCCTGTATTCGTCGGAAATAGTACAGACTCGGGTAAAATTAGTTACTATGAGAACTATACCGTCGGCCTGAGAATAGTTATATTTTCGGGTGTCTGTGTTCCAGGTTGTGGAAATAAAGAGAGTACACCATGTCTACGGCAAGCAAGGTAAAAAAATCATCGGAGGCGAACTCCAAAATACGAGACCAAATGCAGAAGATGCACAAACAATCAGGCGATTACAGTGACATAGAATGGGAAACAAGAGTTGATCTTGCCGCTGCGTATCGACTGGTGCATTTTCACGGCTGGACATCACAGGTTTATAACCACATCACAGCGCGTATCCCGGATACAGAGCACCTGTTGATCAATCCGTTTGGCCATGGCTATGACGAGATTCGGCCGGATAATTTAGTCAAGATAGATATTGAAGGTAACAAGCTTGACGACAATCCGTATCCAATAAATGCCGCAGGATACACAATTCATTCAGCCATACATGCAGCGCGTCCGGATTTACAGTGTGTACTGCACACACACTCGCAGAATGCCACAGCTATCTGTTGTCTGGAAGAGGGGTTTATACCTCTAACGCAAATGGGATGCATGTTTCATGAGCGCATAGGTGTCCATGAGTTTGAAGGTATAGCGCTTGATCTGGCAGAACGTGAATCCATTGTGCGCGACCTCGGTGCAGATAAGCACACCATGTTGTTGTACAACCACGGTATTCTTATTTGCGGGCAAAGTATCGCACATGCTTTTACGCGTCTTTATCACTTTGAAGATTGTGCCGGTGTACAACTGAAAGCCATGGCTGCTGTCGCCGGAGGTGCAACACTCAAAAGACCAAGGCCAGAAATTGTTAAGAAAACCAGGGAGCAATTTGAGAGCGGCGCGTCACAGGGCGGGGCAGAGGTGCTGTTGCCTGAGTGGCCGGCGTATTTACGCATGTTGGATCGACTTGATCCGCAATGGCGATCTGCCAGTTGACCACAAGTGCATGGGGATCAACATGCGTGACTTACCGGAAGTAAAAAACTGGCGGCGTTTGAACCAGAATATAACTCTTTCTGGTCAGCCAACCGAAGGTCAGCTGAGCCAAATTAAGGAATCTGGAGTCACGCATATTATTAACCTTGGTCCTCATTCTAACGAAGGGGCGCTTAAAGACGAAGCTGGTACCGTTGCCGATCTCGGTATGACATATATCTACATCCCGGTTGATTTCGAAAATCCTGCGAACAGCGATTTTTATATCTTCTGTGATGCTATGGAACAAACTAAAGACAAACCGATCCATGTACACTGTATATACAATGCACGGGTAACGGCCTTTTTCTATCGCTACGCAAAAGAGGGGCGTGGATTCTCGGAATCTGAGACATTCACTTTGATGGATGGCATCTGGCGGCCAGGAGGCGTATGGGCAGAGTTTATCGATAACAAAGAAGCGTATAATTTGCCAAATCGATATTTGGGTTATGACTATTGAAGCAGCACTGCATCTTTAAGATGATTTCGCCAAATACACCACCGAGAGCACCACAACTTAAAGAGTATGGGAAGATATAGCTTCGGGAATGTCATTACCTTGTTTGATTAAGTTTTTGACACTCGTTTTCTCAGCTAACTTAAGAATACAAAAATACTTACCATAAGTAGCCCTGTCCAACCCGGATGCCTGCCTTTTGTAGCCCATAAAACTAACATTGCCGATAGAAACATCGGTAGAGCTATTGCCATTTTAATACGCCAGGTTATTTCGATGTTTGTTGATGGAATGGCTAACAAATAAAGTAAAAATTCTATACCAAAGCCGAACAATGAAACAATATGCCATGTAGCCCAAATTATTCGAATGTTTCGCTCTTTTAAAGGCAGAGGTGCTTCGGTGGGAACTATGCCAGTAGACCTTAGCCTGGAAAAAATAAGCTTTTCTCCCAAAACCGAGTGAACGACTCCAATAAGTATTGCAAGAATACTTGCCGTGAGCAAAAACAGATTCATTGAATAACTACCTCATCGCTATGTTGAGTATCCTCACGATCCTCGTTTTCGGCACTTCTATCTACCATCAACGAATGGCCCGAGAGCAGCATTGATGGTTGCGTTTACGGGCGTGTCGATTCCCATCTGGCGTCCAAGCCGGACCACGGCACCGGCACCCGCCGCGAGTTCGAGTTTTTTCCCGTTCTCCAAATCTACAAGCGTTGAAGACTTTGACGCAGGCGGCATTGCCTCAAGTAC
>CAYLZS010000023.1:0-3881 GCA_964388065.1 uncultured Granulosicoccaceae bacterium | reverse complement strand
GCTTAAGAACAACCAGGGCGCTCAGGAGTACGTCATACCCGGTGATGTAAATATAGATGATTACGCGTCGCTGCTAATCCACTGCGAACAATTCAGTGTTCTTTGGGGTGGCACTAACATCTAACAATTAATTCCTCGTGACGCAGCCGTCACTTCTCACTTTGAATCCGGCTCTGCCGGATTCTTTTTTAACAACAAAGATAATGGGTCTTGCTGTGCCTCATGGGTGAATAATCGCCCATGCGGCATTGCAAGACCTGATAATCATCTAGACATTGGGTCAACCTCCAGGCCGATAAATATCGGCTAACATTTGAGTTCGACCAACAAATGCCTGGAGGCTGAAGATGACATACTATTGCGGAATCGATTTACATTCAAACAACCATTATGTTTGCGTGATTGATGAAAATGACAATCGAGTATTTGAACGCAAGCTAGATAATGAAGCTCGATTACTAATTGCTTGCCTAGCAGAGTTCAAAGACAAGCTAATAGCAGTCGCAATCGAGTCGACATTTAATTGGTACTGGCTATCAGATGCTTTGATTGAGGCTGGATTTGAGGTCCGGCTGGTAAATACCACGGCAGTTATCCAATACAGTGGTTTAAAAAGAGCGGACGATCGCTACGACGCCTTCTTTCTGTAAGCGTTCATTAAACGACGTGATGTTCATTGGCGAAAAAATCGCTCAGAGTTAGCTCAGCTTCAATCGAGGAGATGAGCTATGCGAACCCACATTCGGCGCAGTGCCGAGCAATGGCAAGTTTTGATAGACGAACAAAGCGAAAGCGGTTTATCTGCACCGCAGTTCTGCAATCAACGCAACATCGGTTACGCCAGTTTCTGCCAATGGCGAAAACGCCTGTCTAATCCAACTGACCCAACACAACAAGAACCAACCTTTCTGGCAGTCAATGCGCGGGCCCCTGATTCTGATAATCCTCAATGGCTTGTAGAGCTTGAGCTGTGTTCAGATATCGTACTTCGTATTGGCAAGTTATAGCGTTATGTTTTTCCCCGAAGGCAATTTGCGAATCTGGCTGTGTAGCGCACCGACCGATATGCGCAAGAGCTATAACGGCCTCAGCGCATTGGTGAAAAACCACCTTGATGATAATCCGCTTAACGGTAACCTCTATGTTTTCATCAATCGAAAATGCAACCAGATGAAGATACTGTTTTTTGATCGTAACGGCTATTCGATTTGGAGTAAGCGTCTCGAGCAAGGACAGTTTGTAATTCACGATAACGGTGAACTTAAAGCCACACTCAGTTACGTACAGCTTAAGTGTTTGCTCGACGGAATTGAGTGGCGTGATGCGCGACAATACAAACGTTTTTCGTTAGCATCCACTCGTACTCGCACGGTATAATGCTGTCTATGGTATCCACCACTTATACGGCGAAGACAGATAAGGCAAACTCATCTACCGAGGTGGTTTCATTGCGTGAGGAGAACGCTGAGCTTAAACACCAACTGGCCTGGTACAAGAAACAGTTGTTTGGACCTAAATCCGAGAAACGCCCGGAAGAACACCCAGATCAACTGCGTTTGTTTGGCAGCAAGCAGGCACCCATACCGCAGGATCAACCCAAACAAGAGGTCACCTATGAACGCGGTAAGTTCAAAAAGCGTCGTGACGATGACTGCGTTAACGAAGAGGGATTACGCTTTGATCCGACGGTACCGGTCAAGACGATAGTACTACCGGTGCTCGGTGCACTGGGGCTCAGCACAGATGACTATGAAGTCATCGGCATGAAGGTGTTTCATAAGTTAGCACAGCGTCCGGCAAGCTATGTGGTCCTGCGCTATGAGCAGCCGGTGATAAAGATCAAGTCAACGCAAACAATAGAGAATGCGATCACCCCAATGGCGGTGTTTGATCGGAGTGTGGCCGATGTGAGCTTTCTGGCAGGTATGTTGGTCGACAAATTTGTCTACCACTTGCCACTGTATCGCCAACATCAACGCTTGTGCGGTGGGGGCATTACCTTAAGTCGTGCGACTCTGACTAATTTGGTTCGTCGCTCGATTGAGTTGCTTGAACCGATCGTCGATGCGCAGTTAGACAATGTGCTGTTAAGCCGGGTATTGGCGATGGATGAGACACCGATCAAGGCGGGTCTGAGTAAAGCCAAAAAACGCCGAATGCATCAAGGGTATTATTGGCCGGTGTACGGGGATCAGGATGAAGTGTGCTTCATCTATACAGATAGCCGTGCGCATCGTCATGTCGGTCGTATACTCGGTGACAAGTTCAGTGGCACGATTGTCAGTGATGGCTACTCGGCCTATGCCCGTTATGCACAACACAATGATGCGGTGACCAGTGCGCAGTGCTGGACGCATACCCGGCGTTACTTCATTGATGCACGAGACAGTGAGCCGACAGCCGCAAATGAAGCGTTGGATCTGATCGCTGTCCTGTATCGGCATGAGGAGGTGATCAAAGAAAAGAAGCTCAACGCTGATGAGGCGTTGCAATACCGAATTAAACACAGTAAGCCGGTAGTGGAGTACGTCTATGCGTGGGTACAACAGCAGCGCCAGCGCGAAGATTTATTGCCTAAAGATCCGTTCTCCAAGGCGTTGGTGTATCTGTCGAACCGGGAGGTGGAGTTGAGTGTGTTTCTGACCGACGGTGATGTGCCGATAGATACGAATCACCTGGAAAGATTGATTCGACCAATCCCGATGGGAAGACGCAACTGGTTGTTCTGCTGGACCGAGCTGGGGGCGAAACAGGTGGGAATTATCCAGAGCCTGATCAGTACCTGTAAGCTACACGGTATTAATCCGCATACCTATCTCGTGGATGTGCTGCAGCGTGTGCAGATACACCCCAACAGTGATATCGCACAACTGACGCCCCGGCTTTGGAAACAGCACTTTGCTGATGATCCGATAAAATCAGATATTGAGTTGGATACAAGGTACGTCGTTTAATGAACGCTTACTTTTCAAAGGTAATTTTCGATATTTTGGCGACCTAACAGCTTCGATTTACCGGTTCTGAGTCGATTTCGACCCAGAACCGGAATGTCAGACGGTTCTCGACTGCAAATTGCGCATACGCGTTAAATTCCATCCCACGCAAGTCATCGTAAATATCTCGTTTACCATACCCACTCCACGTACTTTAATTTGTCGTATCAGCCCCACCGTTTTGCCCCATCCGAATATCTCTTCTACTCGCTTGCGATGCTTCATGCTTTGCTCGTAGCCTTCTTGATTCGTTGTTCTGCCATCTATAGCAGAACCTCCCGAACGTTTCGTATTTTGAGCCACGTGGGGTGTGACACCACGTTCTCGACACGACTTTACAAAACCTCGCGTGTCGTACCCTTTATCACCTCCCAATGTCTGCGGCATGTGATCGCACTGTGTCTTCTATACTCAGGCCAACGAACCAGCGGAACAATAAGTTGTAGTGCAGTTGCTCAACTAATTGACGTTCGCTGCGCACGGTGAACAACACTTGAAGCAGTAGCGCTCTTAACAGTTTCTCTGGTGCGATCGATTCGCGACCAAAATCGCTGTAAGCGACACTGAGCTCAAGATCCACTCGGCGCAGGCTTTCATCGAATATCGATTTGATGCCTCGTAACGGGTGATCTTCAGGCACGAATGTCTCAAGATGAACTGTGCTAAAAAGAGATTCTTGAACTATATCTGCGCCGCGCATTATCTGGTTTCCTTCGATATACTTTGACGATAGTCTAACTCATTGAATTTCGGAGGGACCTTTTCAACAGCCTGCTAGTAGTGTAGTGAAACAGTCCGGAACGCTACCGCACTACCACCAGTTCAGAGGAGTGATAATAATTCATGAAAATATCGTATCTCGCAGCAATTGTGTTTTCTCCATTGATA
>CAYLZS010000022.1:0-5517 GCA_964388065.1 uncultured Granulosicoccaceae bacterium | reverse complement strand
GGTATCACTCGCCCATGACCTTGGAATGACTGTAGTAGCGGAAGGTATTGAAACCGACATGCAACTGCAGCATATGCGCGGGCTTGAATGTGAGCTTTATCAGGGTTACCTGCGTAGCAAACCGGTGGTGGCCGATGCATTTGAAGAAATGCTGGATCTCGACTACCCCAATTCCAAAGCTGCCTGATTAGCCTGAACTATACACGCTAACAGACTTAGCTGGTTCTTTCGTCATTCTCGACACCGGCTTGCCTGTTCTATTCACAGAAGATCAACACTTGCACCGTAACATCAGTAGCATTTAAGTCCAGTGTTTCCTGACCACCCCAAAAACACCTGGCATCCTCTTCAGTAGCCCAGCTGTTCACTCTTAATCGGTATTTATCAGAATCACCCACATAAAGCTGCGCAACCCCATCGCTATTTGTTGTTGCTGTTGACTCCACTGCGCCATAGCGAAACTCCGCTGTTTCCTCTTCCAAACAATCTCTTAATTCAGGATAGGTTTCCTGCAACACCTGACAACTTGTACCAATGTGTACGACATCAATACCAGCAGTCAGGACAGTACCTTTGGCCATAGTTACCGGCACGGTGGTGACCGGTTCAGCCACTACAATGCGACCGTCAAAAAGTGGTATGTAGCCGAAGTCCTGTTGTGGTTTGAGGTATACCGAAATTAGTCTCGTTTGTACTGCGTCATTCTGCTTCACGGCAGGAACTGCATCATCTGATTCAGACAGACCCGCTTCGACTGATTCAGATAAACCCGCCTCGCAGGCATGCAATATCAACCCCTGAAGGCACAACAGAACTGCCAGCTTATATTTGTGCTTACTTACAGGTTTAAGCATAGAGTTATCCTAATAATCAGTCTGAGTTAAAAGCAGACCTTACACATTACTTCGACGTTTCCGCTGAAGGCACATGAACGCCATCAACAACATCATGAGCATCAGCGGCGCAGGTGTACCATAAGCACCAGAACAACCCGGAGTACCACTGACTCCGGTGCGAAGCGAAGACGTATCGATCTGCGACGGGTCATCCAGTATGGGTGCATCGCTGTCGCTCTGAACTATTATTGCATCCTCACTGGCTACATCTTCATTGGCCACGGCATCAGTGTCAGTAGTATTTACTATAGGTGTTGCATCTTCCCCGGGCCCGACAACCGGCTCTAGTTGAACTACCGGCTGTGGCTCACCGACAACAGCAGGCTCAGACTGAAGCGGATCTGTACCACGCTCAATTTCTTTTCCATCAGCAATGCCGTCTGCATCGCTATCAACTCTGATCGGATCAGTACCAAGAACATTAATCTCATCACCGTCGATCAGGTCGTCACCATCGGTATCAGCCAGCAGTGGGTCGGTCAGGAAATTTTCAACTTCAGACTGATCGTCCAGTCCATCTCCATCACTGTCGGGCTCATTCGGGTTGGTTTGAAAAATTCGCACTTCATCAAGATCGCTAAGTCCATCACTATCAGTATCACGACCGGCAAGCGATCCTCCAAACTCTGAGGGTGAACCATCTACCGACGAGAGCAGCCCGTCACGGTCAAGATCGGTACCGGTTACCAAGTCAGAGGCAAAGTAGACGGCAGCCAAAGCAGCAGCATCAAGACCCGGATCTGCTGATGCTGACAACCCCTGCAAATCAACCAGACCGTCGATCAGGTTGTTGTGGTCCGCATCGATACCACCTGCTTCAACAACATCACCCAGACCATCATTGTCGCTGTCAAGATCGCGATGATCCGATACACCATCACCGTCAGTATCACGAACCTGGGTAACAGGCGTATAAAAAGTAGAAGATGTGCGATCCAGGCTATGTCGGTAGCCGGCAATATCGACTTCACTGTTCTCACTGCTATCGGTCAACTCGCCTCGAGTCGGCTGCGCTCCGTTTTTATAGCTGACTACCATCAACGGTGATTTTCTAAAATGCAAAGTCACCAGATCATCTGTTGAATCACCTCCGGCACCGGTACCAGTGAAGCTTACCTGTCCGTTCGAATGGTTCACGACAATATTGGTATTCAGAGAAACGGAATACCCGACTATCGAAGATGCGCTAACCGTAACCGTTTCATTGCGTGCGCCATCAAGATCACTGATTGTCATGTCTATATCGTCGAATTGTCGCTCCCCAGTCACACTCCATTGCACTATCGTACTTCCGGAACCCAGGTTACGCAGCCTTGGTAACGCATCATACATGGTCCACTCAACACCAGTATCAGTGCTAAGCACTCGGCCAGCCAGCAAAGCCCGTTGTCCATTCTCGGTACTTATCAGATCATAGTCACGCGACAGTCTGCGACTGATCTCTTCAGCGGGCACAGCAGCAAAATACTCCGCATCTAAACCGGATAAGTCCTCAAAGAGATGGACTCCTTCAAGCGAATTAATGATGCCATCGTTGTCCTGGTCAAGATCGAGCACATCGACCACACCATCGCCATCGAGATCACCATCGAGTGACAGATCGCTTTGTTGAGCCCGTAACACAGACATCGGTATTAAAATCGTCAGCATGAGTAAGAGTGCAGGCACCATCAGACACGGCGCTATCCGTCGCACTGATTGAGACAGGTAATTCTGGATAATGTTATTTCGCACTGGAATATCGACTCACGGTTGCAGGCTATCGGCCAATTCTCTGGGCACATTCTCTGGGCCAATTCTCTGGCACAAACAGTCGTGCAGAGTACAAATGCATGACGCAATGCAAATACCAACCCTGAAAAAGCACTAATATTGTACGGCTGATATACTCACCTCGTTAACATCGCCTTGCCATTGCGACGGAAAGTTGTCTGTTAATTGCTAGTGGGGCGTGCGGAAAGTTCGATAACACTTTGTCTTCGCCAGAGCCGCCATGGCCGCGTTGGACATATTGTTTAAAACAGGGCTCGACGTATGACCCCATCGTTGATAGAAAGATGGGCCTGCGTTTTTCCGCCTTGCCCTGACGACTCTGGCTGTGAAAAGTTTGTTACCGAACATTCCGCACGCCCCACTAGCTGCTACAACTTGCCAGCTGCCATTTCCACACATCAAAAGGATGTCTATGATCAAGTTAGCGGCCATGCTTCTTTTTGTAGCGGTGGGAGCCGTAGTCGGTGTTTTGTTTTTCAGGTTATCCTTTTTGCTGTGGGGCCAGCACAGGCTCACGCTGCCGCTATGTATTGGACTGGGAATTATTGGCGCATTCGGCGGACTGCTATTAGCAGATTTGGCAGACATTCGACTGGCCGGCAATTTGATCGACGGACTGTTGTTTTCGTCAATCGGAAGTGCCGCGCTGCTTGGAATCAACCTGGCTTTGCGCACTAAAAATTAATGTCTGAAACAACTGAAATTTTTTTAAACGTCGAAGGCAGAAAGCTCGCTGCACTACAATCCAATTGCGGATCACAGCATCGCATTCTGTGCATTCACGGATGGCTCGACAATGCGAATAGCTTTAAGCCATTGTTGCCACTTATTCAGAACGCAGAGCTGGTGGCACTCGACCTGCCCGGACACGGTCATTCAGATCACCAACAAACTATCTACTCGCTTGCGACTGAAGCACACACGGTAATCGCTGCAGCCAACGCATTGCAGTGGGACTCCTTCATACTGGTTGGCCATAGTCTGGGTGGTTGCATCGCACCGTTTGCAACTGTCGCTGCAAAAGAAAGAATAGAAAAGCTTGTTTTAATTGAGGCAGCAGGCCCAAGATCAGAGCCATCGAAATCACTGCCGGCACGGCTTGTTAAATTTCATCAGGACATGAGCACGCCGAACAAATATCAATCGCGCCTGTTTGATTCAGTCGAACAGGCAATTAAGTCACGATTGTGGGCAAACAAAATGACATATGAATCAGCAAAGCTCATTGTCGAACGACAGCTACAAGAGATTCACACTGATGGCGCTGTGAAATGGCATTGGCGATTTGACAGCAAACTCAGAATTACCTCACCAAGCTATTTTACTGAAGACCAGGTGCAATCTGTTCTCGCTACGGTCGACTGCCCGGTGTTATGTATTCTGGCGGACAAAGGCTACATAACAGACCGCAAAGAAACAGATGCACGGTTAAAAAAAATAAAAGACCTTACTCTGAAAAAACTAAACGGTCATCACCACTTACATCTCGACAACCCGCAGGCCGTTGCAGATGTAATTAATCAATTCCTGAATTGACCTAAGTTCGGCCTCAGCAGGCTAAACAAATTTATCTGCAATGGCGAGGGTCGCATTGCTCAATTGTTCCAGCATGTGCTCACCCCCTTTGAGAGCGACGCCCACGGCTAGAATATCGAGCACTACCATCTGTGCCAGACGTGACTTAAGCGGTGAAAAAACATCGCTATCTTCTGCCACGTCAACATTCAGGTTTACATCACACATTGACGCCAGTTCGCTGCCAGTGCGGGTCACAGACAACAGGCTTGCACCTGCCTCCCTGGCAAGTCCCACTGCGTCAAGCATATCTTTATTCTTTCCGGTGTATGAAATAGCAATAGCCAAAGAATTTTTATCGAGCAGTGCCGCTGAAGCAAGCTGAATGTGTGGATCGGCATACGAAATTGCAGGTTTACCCAGACGAAAGAATTTAAGCTGTGCATCTTCGGCTACAACTGCCGAACCCCCGGAACCATAAAACTCTACCCGTGCCGCCGCACTGTAAAGCTCTATTGCTTTATCCACAGCTTCGTAGTCGAGTTGATTGCGAATGTCCTGCATTGATGCGATAGCAGAATCAATAAGCTTCTCAGATATGATTTTACTACTGTCTTCTGTCGCAACATCGCGAAAAAAATATTTCTCCTGACTGGCTCTTGAGCGAGTCAGCTTCATCTTAAAATCATGATACCCGCTGCAGCCGATCGCCTTGCAAAACCTGACCACAGTAGGCTCACTCACGCCACAGGTTTTTGCCAAAGACTGGATAGACGCCTGCACAACAGCATCTGGCTCACTGAGAACAAAATCAGCTACCTTGTCCTCAGATTTACTAAGCGTTAAACGCGCTGAACGAACCGTGCCAAGCATTTAGGGTGATTCAACTAATAGTCTGCACATATCGGTCGATCCATTAATATTTTCAGTCAGGCGATACCCTTAGGCCGCCCAGTAAAGTTGCAGCCTGCTCCCGGCCGCCTCGATAACAGAGGCAATCGGAAAATCAGCTCCGTCAAGCGCAAGCTTGAATACATCACGTTTGCTATCACCGGTTACATGCAGAATCAGTTGCCTGCAGTTTAGCAACGCTGCGAGAGTTAAGGTCATACGCGCTTCAGTAATGTGTTCAGGGTACATTGGCCAGCACAATCGATCGGTAGTCAGATCACATGCTGCATCAAGCCCTTTTGTAGCGGGAAATAGTGACGCCGTATGGCCATCGCCCCCCATACCCAAAACCACAACATCGTACGGTGTGGCGAGCGTTCGCAGCGCATCGTCACACTGCTGCCATCCGTCATCCGGTGTCGATGCATCATTGTATAAAGAT
>CAYLZS010000021.1:0-2764 GCA_964388065.1 uncultured Granulosicoccaceae bacterium | reverse complement strand
ATGAAATCACGTTTAGTACTGACGTATATTTCTTCGAATCAAAAGAAAGAAAGCTAGCTAGCGTTCATCTGATCGGAGCTTGGATCTAACAGAGTCTAGATATCTAAGATAGACAATCCAACACCTCCCCCAGATCCAAGTTGCGATAGCAGAGATACATATATATAAACAAAAGCATAATAAGCATAGAAATAGAATCGAAATCATTTTGTTTCTAAAATTTTGAACGTCTAGAAATATTTTCAAACACGAAATTCGATCGAGAATAATTAAATTTTGTTTTCTTCGTGTTAATTTTCTTCTGTTGTTCATTACTCTTCTTGATGAAGGCACTCTGGGCCAGTCCTGAAGTTCCGAGGGGCGGGAATTCTCTTTTGAGTCTCTGGGGCAAGGGAGATGGTTGAGCCGTGTCTGGATCTGGCAGACGGCTGGCGGGACAGACCTGGTTGTCGAAGAATTGACTCTGGCTCGAGACGGGCGGTAGAGTCACGGGAAGAGTATGAGACACAGCGTCTCTGCGGAGAAGGTGAGCGTCGGACCTCTCGGATTCTTGGAGACCAACATTCGTCTCTGACGTAGGTGAGTGGTGGCAGCTGGGTGTGGTTGATGCCCGGGAACCCAAGACGGGAGAATTGTAGCCCATCGGTTGAAAATGGAGCGGCACTGACGATTGGAGCCCCTGGGACAAAGGATCCTGGGAAGGAGTACGGCTGCTGAGCGTACATGGGGTTAGATACGGTCTTGGGCGAATGAATCGAGGCGGGATATTCAGCGGAAGGCGCCTCTGGCTTCGTGCTGCGATGTGGACCATTTCTCGAGGCAAGCATGACGAGCTCATGGAGCTCTGCTCGTCTTGCCTTCTTATTGGCTCTTTTGTTCCTCCTGTAGCAGATATAGAGGAAGACCAAGAGGACGAGGATGATAAGGATGGATGACACCCCTGAGCCGAAAGAGGCCCAATTAAACTGCATGAATGCAGCTCCGGCTGATTGGTCAACGACCCTGTTGTGATTGGCTTGCGATTGTCGAGTGTTTTGGGATGGCCTGGGAGGGGCGTCCTTGGATTTGCACATGGTTGTTGAGATGGGATTGTTAAGTGTTCAGGAGATGTGAAGTTCTCAGAAGATACTGTTAGACTAACTTCAGATTCCTTTCTGTCTCTTAACATTTGTCTCGATCTAATAAAAATACGCCCCCCACAATTCACTGTATAAGAATTTTTATCAGGTCTAATTCCCACGATAATTCCACTCGAATCCCATTTGCCAGTCTTGGGGTGTTGTATTACAACAGGTTGTCCTGGGGGGAATGGGTGCAGATTCACCTTGCCAATGTCATTATGTTCAGCACTTTTCAAGAAACTGGAGTCTTTTGCCTTTTTCGCAGCAGAAAAATCACATTGCTCATATTGTTTTTGAAGCACCGGTAAAGTAGTTAATTGCCGTCTTCCGAAAAAAAGCTGAGCTGGGCTATAGCCATCGATGCGAGGCACGTTTCTCCAAGAATACAATGCTTTATTTGCAGATTCCCTTGTAACACTACACTTCTGAAGCAGATGTTTTACATTTTTCACAGCAGCTTCAGCCAACCCGTTTCCTTTAGGGTTATAAGGAGAAGACAATTCATGTAGAATGTTATTGTTTTCACACCATGCTTTAAATGGTCCTAGAAACTGAGGGCCCCCATCGGACCGTATGGTTGAAGGCCAACCAAGAATATTGAACCAGTCTTCCAATGCACCAATCACTGCACGAGTTGTTACTGTGTTTAACTGCTTATAAACCGGGAATCCCGACCATTTATCCACGCAAATTAAAAACTGTTTTCCAGCAAACTCGAACAAATCCACCCCCACATGAGCCATTGGAGGACCATAAGAAGCGGAAGGCAGATCGGTAGATATAGGGTTGGAAGGAAGGCTAGGCAGATTACGGAAACAGGCCTTACACGATTCGACAAAGGTACGAATGTCATTTGTCATTCCTGGCCAGTAGAACAAAGATTGTGCTAACTTCAATGTCTTTTCTTGTCCTGGGTGACCGGAATGCAATCTTGACAAGATCGACGGAATTGCTGCTGCAGGAATTACAATTCGGCGAGAATCAAGGATAATTAGAAACCCTTCAACACTTAATCGTTCTCGTAGTCCTTTTAGAGAGTGCGATAATTTTGAGACACTTGTGTTATTTAGTATGTCTTGGGAGCACAACCTATAATCTTCATCTATAGAGGATAATATCATATCAATAGCTGGATCGTTAGTTTCCGTGAGGCATGTTAAACCTGTGTCCACAGTAATGTCAGGGTCTTCTTCTGGCGCATGCAGAGGAGCACGAGAAAGAGTATCTGCTATGACATGGTTTTTTCCTGGAACCCACTTTACTGTAAAAGAGTAAGGTGTAAGGCGCTCTCTATACCTTTGTAGGCGAGGATTGGGAATGTCATTTATTGGCTTGAGAAAGATTCCTTCTAACGGTCGATGATCTGTCAGTATATGGAAGTTTGGCAGACCCCTGAGGTAAAAATCGCATTTGTTCACAGCCCACCAAATAGCCATACACTCGAGTTCAATTGTGGCATATCGACGCTGCGTATCAGTTAATGATTTTGAACCACACGTGATTACTTTTGGCTCCCCTTTATCACCATATTGAAGGAGAGCAAAGCCAATACCAAAGTGTCGTGATGCATCCGTCAGGAGATAAACAGCACGAGTGGAGTCAAAATGATAGGTTTGCATATTCTTGGTTAATAAGGTCTTTAA
>CAYLZS010000020.1:0-10447 GCA_964388065.1 uncultured Granulosicoccaceae bacterium | reverse complement strand
CGTCGCGCCATCACAGATAGCAAGCGTCGAGTACTGTGCCGAGACATTTAAAACGCCATTGGTTGTTGTTATGGGCCATACCCATTGCGGTGCAGTAAATGCGACGCTCAGCGAATTAAAATTGCCACTGGAAGAAAGGTCAGAAAATTTACGCGCTATTGTGAACAGAATCGGGCCGTCTGTTGAATCTTTGCTTGAAACCGATCTGGTAAACCAGCCTGACGAATTGATGCGTGTAGCTGTTCGCTCCAATGTGCGAGCATGTGTAGCACACCTGCACCACGGATCGAAGATTCTCGAGCAACTAACAATTAGTAACGGGTTAGAGATTGTCGGCGCTGAATATTGCCTCGAGAGCGGTAAAGTAGAATTTTTTGACAGCAACCAGGCCGCACCGTCTGAGTAATCGATCTGTTGTCGGATACAAATTGAGAAGAAAATTAGGGAAATCTATGGTGCCGACGCTTTTCGGCTAATCGATGTATTCGGTTCAAGCCGTTTGTAATAGTTGTCCGAAATTTGGTCTGGCACCACAGACCCGTTTTACAAGCAAAATTCTATGCCAGCTTACTAATCGAATAATCCGGGAATCTGTAAAACTAACTGATTCCAGCACCGGTATTCAGTCACTGACACCCCCATACTACAGACACACCGGAGCACTATTACTGTTGTAAGCCACCTACGGGTGCTGTTGCAAGCCACATTCAGGCACCGGGACCGGTAATCTGCGAGTCCACCATTGCGACAATGCCGCAGGCAAAGTACTCTTGGGGTGTCAAAGTTCCAACTATTTTTCTGAGTAAATCTGACATGCTAATTCTGGTTTCTCCCGCAAAAACACTCGACTTCGAAACACCGCCACTGGTTGACGACAACACCCAGCCACTTTTTCTTGACGATTCTCAGGAATTGATAGATCAGCTGAAAAAACTCCCACCAGCAAAGGTTGGCAAACTAATGAGTATCAGTGACAAACTTGCAAAATTGAATGCTGAGCGCTTCAGGGAATGGAAGCAACCACTGACACCGAAAGATGCCAAGCAAAGTTTGTTTGCCTTCCAGGGAGATGTTTACACCGGACTGGATGTGGCAACCATGAAAAAGAACGACGTCAAGTTTGCACAAAAGCACTTGCGCATACTCAGTGGTTTATACGGCGTACTGCGACCACTCGACCTGATGCTGCCCTACCGGCTGGAAATGGGCACCAAATTTGTCAATAAGCGCGGACAAAACCTTTATCACTTCTGGGGCGACAGTGTCACAGACGTACTCAACGCCGAGCTCGACAATATGAAAAAACCGTGTGTCGTTAATCTCGCTTCCAATGAATACTTCAAAGTTATTAATAAAAATAAGCTTGCGGTCGATACAATCAGCCCTGTGTTTAAGGACAAGAAAAACGGAGAGTACAAACTTATTTCGTTCTTTGCCAAAAAAGCTCGCGGCATGATGTCCCGCTATATCATCGACAACAGAATTCTTAAACCCGCCGATTTAAAAGACTTCGACACCGCTGGCTACAAATACAACAAAAAGATGTCGACTGAACTCGAACCGGTATTTACCCGCGACAAAGCAGCCTGACGGCTTCATGCAAAACCCGATACTTCAGCCCACAGCAAAACAACATAAGCATGGTGACTACAGCTGCGATGAAGTCGCACTGGCTAACCGCAACAGTGGAACTCTGCTTGAGACGCTGCAATACGACACCACGCCCATAGGTTCGCACTATCTGTTGAATCATTTTGATGTGCCCTATGTGCAAAGTGCAGCGGATTGGCAGCTGTCGCTGGATGGCGAAGTAGACAAACCACAAACCCTGGCACTGACCGAGATTGTAGATTTTGCAGAACAACACAACCTCGCACGGGTAAAGCGCGTCACACTCGAATGCGCCGGCAACGGGCGCGCTAATCTTGAACCGCGCTGGCCCAGTCAGCCATGGCAAGTTGAAGCCGTTGGTACGTCAGACTGGTACGGTATGCCGTTAAAGCACCTGCTTGAACGAACAGAGATAAAAACCACAGGGTCTGAAGTGGTTTTCCATGGTGCCGACAAAGGAATAGACATTGGTAAAGTTCATCACTTTGCGCGCAGCCTGAGCATTGCAGACGCAATGAACGACGATGTCATGCTGGTATGGCAGATGAACGGACAACCCTTGTTACCGCAACACGGTTTTCCACTGCGGTTGATTGTCCCTGGCTGGTATGGCATGGCGAGCGTTAAATGGCTGAATAAAGTTGAAGTCACAGACCGCGCTTTCACGGGTCACCAACAGGTTGGTACCTATGTTTATCGCATTGACGACAATGACTCCGGCACTCCGGTCACAACCATTCGAGTTAAATCTCTTATGGTGCCGCCGGGTATTCCGGACTGGAGTTCACGCAAAAGGCTGATCAAACCAGGACCTGTAACATTGACCGGACGCGCATGGTCGGGTGGCGGTACACCAGTCTCAAGAGTCGAATGGAGTTGTGATGGCGAGTGGCAGGACGCAACGCTTGAACCTGCCTCGCATAAATACGCATGGAGTAAGTGGACAGCCGTTTGGAACGCGCGCGAAGGTCAGCATACGCTCGCTTGTCGCGCCACAGATGCAAACGGCAAAGTACAACCGCTTAAGCCACCATGGGATAAAGCAGGCTTTGGCAACAATGCCGTGCATACAGTCGATGTCTGGTGTACAGAGTTCTAATTATTTGTCAGACACTCTGCGCTTAATGTTAGTTTCAACAAACATCCATCTATATTAAATTCATTGGCAGATCTCAACGTTTTGAATACCAGCAATCAAATGAATGGCGCAGAAAGCCTGGTTCACACATTGATCGACAGCGGCATTGAAGTCTGCTTTTCGAACCCGGGCACTTCAGAAATGCACTTCGTTGCAGCACTCGATAAAGTCGCCGGAATGAAATGCGTACTGGGTTTATTTGAAGGAGTTGTCACCGGTGCCGCCGATGGCTACTACCGTATGAAGGACAAGCCAGCCGCCACTTTATTACACCTCGGGCCGGGCCTCGGAAATGGTTTGGCCAATCTGCACAACGCACGCAAAGCGATGAGTGGAATAGTTAACATCATTGGTGACCATGCAACATATCATGTTGAATACGATGCGCCTCTCACCGCTGATGTCGAAGGTATTGCCAAACCGGTTTCGAACTGGGTAAAAACCAGTACATCGGCAACGGAAGTTGCCAGCGATGGTGCTGAAGCGGTAGCAACCGCCAATACTTATCCAGGCCAGGTAGCAAGCCTCATACTGCCTGCCAATACGGCATGGGATAACTCAAACGGACCCGCACCAAAAAAATCACCACCGGCACCACCCAGGGTGCCGGCATCCCGTATAGAATCTATTGCCAATACTCTCAAAGACGGTGAGCCTGCAGCGATAATTATTACCGGCCATTCGCTACGCGCGCAATCACTTGAAACAGCCAGCAAAATTGCCGAGGCGACCGGTGCTCATCTATATGGTCAAACCTCTAACGCAAGACTTGAAAGAGGTGCTGGCCGCGTACCGCTGAGAACGGTGCCGTACGCGGTTGATGCAGCTGTCGAATTGCTTAAACCCTATAAGCACATAATTTCGGTGTCGGCCAAAGCCCCGGTTGCCTTTTTCGCCTATCCGGAAAAGCCAAGTGGTTTATACCCACCAACCAGCAAGCTACATACACTCGCACACGCTAACGAAGATTGCGTTGCTGCACTTGATGAACTTGCAGATTTACTCAACGCCAACAATGCAGTACCTCTAATTCAAACCGGCGATGTCGCGGCAATTCCATCGAATGCCCCTTTGAATGCAAAAAACATAGCCGCAACCGTGGCACACCTGTTACCAGAGAATGCAATTGTAATCGACGAATCAATTACCTGTGCACCACCGTTTTTCAAAGAAACAAGCAAAGCCGCACCTCATGACTGGTTGCAAATATGTGGCGGTTCTATTGGTGCGGGCTTTCCACTGGCGACCGGTGCCGCTATCGCCTGCCCCGAACGCAAAGTGCTAGCACTGCAGGCTGATGGCAGCGGTATGTATACATTGCAGGCACTCTGGACACAGGCACGCGAGAATCTTGACATCACTACCCTGGTGCTATCAAACCGCGCATATGCAATCCTTAAACACGAACTGAAAAATGTCGGCGCTGCAAATGCTGCAGAAAGCAAAGCAGGCAGCATCGCACACGATATGATGGAGCTTAACCGACCGGACCTCAACTGGCGGTCACTGGCAAAAGGTATGGGTGTCGAATCAGGCCTCGCCACTGATGTATCGTCACTGGCAGCAGAATTAAACAGAGCTTTTCAAAGTGAAGGCCCATACCTTATAGAAGCAATGCTATAACCCCACAACTTAAGCCAGCACCAACCATGACCCAACCTCTATGAATAACGATTTACCGGGAGTTTCCTCATTCACCAATCGCATCAGCGGTGACGGTGCTGCTGCGTGGGACATTCACTTAGAAGCCAGCAAGGCATTTAGTCGTGGTGAAGATGTGATTATGCTGAGCATTGGTGACCCTGATTTTTCAACCCCTGAGCCAATAGTCGATCGCGCTATAGAAGCACTGCGAAGTGGCGATACTCACTATGCTGCGACTGCAGGAAGGACAGAATTGCGACAGGCAATTGCCGACGATTTTTACCGACAGAGTGGTGTCGCGACAGAAGCCGATAATGTTTTTGTCTTTGCAGGAACCCAAAACGCTCTTTTTGCCGCAAGCCTGACCATTCTCGAGCATGGTGATGAAGTTATTGCACTTGAGCCAATGTACGTCAGTTACGAGGCATCTTTGCAGTTGGGAGGAGCTAAACTTGTCACTGTTGCGCAGCCAGCTGAGAACGACTTCCGACCAGACATCAACTTAATCAAAGCCGCAATTACACCAGCTACGCGCGCCCTTGTTATTACAACGCCAAATAACCCGACCGGAGTGGCACTGACATCCGCCGAACTTCAGTCAATCGCATCACTGGCTATTGAACACAATCTATGGGTTATTTCAGATGAAATCTACACCGATATTATCTTTGATTCAGAACACCAGTCTATCGCTGCAATACCAGATATGGCAGAGCGCACAATCACAATTAATGGTTTATCAAAGTCACACGCAATGACAGGCTGGCGCGTGGGCTGGACGATCGCACCAAAAAGGTTATCACCTCACTTTGAAAACCTGACACTTTGCATGCTGTACGGAATACCGGGTTTTGTTCAGGAAGCTGCAATACTCGCGCTCACCAGCCAGCGCTCAGCGAGCTCAGAGATGCGGGACATATACAAAAAAAGACGCGATCTTGTATGCAAAGAACTGGGCAGAGCGTCCAATCTGCCATTATTAAAACCAGAGGCAGCAATGTACGTCATGGCAGATGTACGTGGCTACGGATTGTCCAGTGCCGCGTTCTGTAAGGCACTGTATAGCGCAACCGGTGTATCCGTACTGGATGCTGCAGCGTTCGGCCAAAGTGCTAATGGCTGGGTACGCATTTCCTATACACTCGGTGAAGATACATTAACCGAAGGTTGCAATCGGATAATTGGTTTTCTAAAGGGGCTGTAGTTATAACTGTAACAACGGCCAGGTCAGAGCCATATCATTTGGACCATGAAGGACTAAAATATCTGCTCACGCAATTGTCGTGAACGTTGCACCCCATCATCCATGCCATAGCGGGAATAAACCTCACTGGCTTTCTGCAGTGAAGTAATAGCACTATCCATGCTCCAGTTAGATCGGTAAAGCTCAACCAATACATCCGGCTGACGTCTGTACCGCGCACGTTTATTTACGCTGGATAGTGATTGTTCCGCCTGTCTGCGAAAACGCCACGCCTGTAACGCATCACCTTTAGAGGACAATTGGTTATAAAGCTGCGCATAGTCACGGGCGGCGCCGATTGCCTGAACACTGGCTTCATACTCCCGATAATACTGTGCTATTTCCACCGATAACTGGTTGGATTCAAAATCAGAATAACCTTGTTGCTTTAACAGACCCAGTAGCCGATCAACCTGTGGTTTGTGGCCGGAGGCTGCATACAGTTTAATTGCTTCAACACCAGCAGTGTGGGCCTGTTCAATCAAGCCGTCTTTACCATACCCGCTAAACAGCGTTTCATAGGCACTGGCAGCGGCACTGTAGCGGTTAAGCTCCAGGTTGTCGGCAACTATTTTCCTGAGTGGACTTTCGGTTTCACTAAACCTGCCCTTACTTATCTTCCAGCGGGAGATTAACAACTGATCGTATGCGTCAGATGCTACTCTTGCACGCTTTCTGGCAAACAGGTGCAAGCGTCCTTTTTGCACATGAATACCCGCAACTGCTATTTCATCACCACCCTCTTCGTATAGCTCAAGCGCTTCCTGTAAATAAACTTCAGCCATACCCAAATCACCCTGCAACAGTGCAAGCTCACCGAGCTCACTAAGCTGATACGCCAGTGCATCATTGTCAGCTGCGGCAACTGCATCGAGCGCGCGATCAAGCAGTTTATCCTTGGCGCGCTGAAATTTACCTTCCTGACTTAAGGATTCAATCTCAGACGATAAAACAGGTTTAGTGGCAGAGATAACCGCGTCAAGCTGTGCATCCAGCGATACGGTGTTAAACGGTGAATACAGACTTGAGTTATCAGGAGCACTCACTTTTACAAAGTCGAATGCATCTTCATCACTGACGGTAGCGTGGAAGAGATATATCGCGACAGCGCTCACCATCGCAACAACTGACGATTTCGCAATTCTCAACAGCTGACGTTGTTTGCTATTCATACATTCCCCCTGGCTAATATTCCCGTCTTTAGTAAGAGGGCTTAACAGTATCAATGGATGTCCAGCTCACTGCAGAGTCTAGCAGATCTGAATTTATCCGTCAGGAGGTGACAAATCCCAGACTACACCAGGAGTTTAGCCTGCCAGCGTTATCGCCTCGGCAATAGCATCAGTCTTTTGTGCCGGTGCCATTATATGCACCCCGGCCAGACCCGGTATGTCACGGTACTGCTGAATAAGTTCGGCACAAAGCTTCCTGCCTTCAGCTTTTGCGTCGTCTGCCTGCTCAAGTCGCTTAATGGTTTGTTCTGGAATGGTCACACCATAGAGGTTGTCATTCATCCACCTGGCAGACCTGACCGAAAGGATCGGACCAATGCCCATCAATACTCCAATCTTTTCAGTCACTCCTTCTTCACGGAGTCTGCCAATATAACGGGCTGCTACTTCCGGCTCAAAACAAAACTGGGTTTGCGCAAACTGTGCACCGCTTTCAATCTTTGCAAGCAAACCTTCCGGTTTCCAATCAGGTGCAGGATCAATTGGCATATCGGCAGCACCAACAAAAAAAGGCGGTGGCTCGGCAACAGTTTTTCCAGATGGCAGTAAACCCTCTTTGCGAAGTGCCGATGCAATTTGCATTATCTGTCGGGAGTCGAGATCAAACACCGGCTTCGCTTCCGGCTGATCACCTTTTGCAGGATCATCTCCCATCAGCATCAGCAGGTTATAACACCCATGTGCCGCCGCACCCAGAAGATCAGACGTTAGCGCTATCCTGTTGCGGTCACGACAAGTCATCTGCAATACCGGTTCATGTCCATCAGCTGCCAATAGTGCGGCAGCTGCAAAACTACTCATTGTGGTCGAAGCACCTGCGCCATCAGTGACATTGAGACCGTCCACCATACCGCGAACAACCGCTGCCTCCTCCAACAATTGAGTCTTTGTAGCGGAAACCGGCGGCACAATTTCCGCGGTGATCGCGAAGTCGGCATTTTGAATTTTGTCACTAAGTTGAGTCATCACACGCCCACCAGGGTTGCAAGCCGACAGCTTACAATTTGTGGTCTTTTTGTTATTGTGGCGATACGACGATTCAATGCCTGCAGCAGTGTTTTTGTCACAAATTATCTCTTGCAAAACGAGCGGTGGTCAGTGAGTCACAGTAAAAGAACAATATACGATACCGAACACCAGCTTCTTCGCGAAGAGATGCAGCGATTTTTGAAAAATCACGCTACTCCACAGCTTGAAAAATGGGAATCTCAGGGATACGCAGACAAATCATTCTGGAAGCAACTTGCCGCACTCGGTGCGATGTCGGTAATGATCCCGGAAGAGTATGGAGGCACCGACGGAAATATGCACATGGCAGCCGTCATCTATGAAGAGACAGGCCGTGCAGGAGTGGCCGGCGTCGGTGGTATTGGCGTGCACGATATCGTTTCGTACTATCTTCAACACCATGGCAGTGAAGATCTGAAAAGCACCTGGCTGCCACGGGCAGTCAGCGGCGATACTCTATTTGCCGTTGCGATGACAGAGCCTGGGGCCGGTTCCGATTTACGTGGCATCAAAACGCGCGCCGAGTTAACGGATGATCATTACATTCTTAATGGTTCAAAAATATTCATCACCAACGGCATGATGGCAGATGCAGTTGCTGTTGTATGCCGCACTGACTCAGAGTCAGAACGCGGTGGGCTCAGCATCCTGTTGGTCGACGCCGGCAGTCAGGGCTTTACACGTGGCAGAAAACTGGAAAAACTTGGCCAGAAATCCCAGGATGTCGCTGAGCTTTTTTTTGAAGATGTGGTGGTACCCGCCTCCAATCTAATAGGCACTGAAGGCCGTGGTCTGAATCTTTTGATGGCAGAACTTCCATTTGAAAGACTACTGATTGGATTAATGGCCCTGGGAGCTGCAAAGGCCGCCTATGAGCACACTGTTCGGTACGTCGAAAGCCGCAGCGCTTTTGGCAAAAATATCGCAGCTTTTCAAAACACCAGATACACCATAGCTGAAATTCGAACAGACATAGAAGTGGGGGAAGCTTTTGTCGACCGCTGTGTTGCCGCTCAAAGCAACAATAGCCTGTCTACTGAACAGGCATCCATGTGCAAACTATGGCTCACAGAGATGCAGGACAGAGTCATAGACCGATGCCTGCAATTGCACGGTGGCTATGGCTACATGTGGGACTACCCGATCGCAAAATTATATGCCGATTCAAGAGTACAACGCATTTACGGGGGTACCTCTGAAATCATGAAAGAACTGATCAGCCGCTCACCGGAACTTGACAGTTAACAACTCTATAATTAACTGTATAAGTGACTCACCAATAAAAGAGTGACCAATGAAAAAAAGCGACATACTGAAATCGGCCATTGCCATACTGCAGGAGCTTATCGCCTTTGATACAACATCACGTGAGTCCAATCTCGCCATCATCGAACATATACAGTCGTATCTCGAAAACCTTGGAATTGATTCGAGGATCACCCACAATGAGACCAAAACCAAAGCCAATCTTTGGGCGACTATCGGACCCGATACCACAGGCGGTGTAGTATTGTCCGGGCATCTGGATGTAGTACCGGTCGATGGTCAGCAATGGTCACAGGATCCTTTTAACATGTGGCAGACCGATGGCAAGTTATATGGCAGAGGTGTGGTTGACATGAAAGGTTTTATTGCGGTATGTCTGGCGATGGCACCACAAATGTTAAGGCAAAATTCGAATATACCTGTACATTTCGCGTTCACTTATGATGAAGAAGTTGGTTGCATTGGCGTACACGGCCTTTTAAAAGATGTAGTCGATAACCTGCCTCTGCCACGTGCCGTAATTGTCGGAGAACCTACTTCAATGCAAATTATTGGCGGTCACAAAGGGTCAAGAAGTTTTCAGACGACAGTAAAAGGAGTACCGGCACACTCCAGCGACCCACGACTCGGCGTCAACTCTATAATGGCTGCAGCTCGACTCGTCAGCTTTTTAGAGCTGCTGCAAAAAGACCTCGCAGACAACCACAATCCGACTTGCCAGTTTGATCCGCCCTGGTCAACAATTGATCTCGGCATTATTAATGGCGGTACCGCAAACAATATTATTCCGGAATTCACAACCGTGCAGTGGGGGTTTCGACTGCTGCCGGAAGACGACGCAGATGCTCTTGAGACGCGAGTAACAGACTATATTGATAAAGAACTTATTCCCGAACTAAAGAAACAGTCTTCAAAAGCAGATGTAATAACAGAGAAAACAAACGAAGTGTTTCCGCTGCTGCCAGATGATAAATCACCGGCAGAACAGCTTATACGTCATCTCACCGGGCTAAACTCCAGCGGTGTTGTTAGTTTCGGCACAGAGGCCGGTACATTTCAACGTGCAGGTGTACCGGCAGTGGTATTCGGACCAGGTAGTATCAACCAGGCTCATCAGCCAGACGAATTTATAGAGATTGATCAGATCGTGGAGTGCATTGAATTTATGTATAAGTTACTGGACTGGACCGCAAAAGACGACGCCAACAGTTTATTATAGCGAAGCTATTAAAATAAAAACTTCTGACCTGCAGTATCCTCTGGTTTTTAAGCCAGCAGCTTCAGACAAATTACTAAAAAGCAGAA
>CAYLZS010000019.1:0-36857 GCA_964388065.1 uncultured Granulosicoccaceae bacterium | reverse complement strand
TTATGAGTCGCGCCCCAACGTCACCGCCGATGCAGCAGCTCTGTGTCTTAAAGCAGGTAACGCGACAATACTGCGTGGTGGTTCAGAAGCGATCAACTCAAACAAAGCGGTGACGGAATGCATTAAGCGCGGACTTGAATTTGCTGGCTTGCCCGCAGATGCCGTGCAATTTGTAGAGACAACTGACCGTGGTGCTGTCCTTGAACTGATTCAAATGCAGGACCACATAGATGTGGTGATACCACGTGGTGGCAAAGGTCTTGTGCAGCGTATAAGCGAAGATGCACGCGTGCCGGTGATTAAGCATCTGGAAGGCTTATGTCACACTTACATAGATGAATTTGCCGACACAGAGATGGCAATCAATGTGGCACTTAATGCAAAGACTTACCGCTACGGCATTTGCGGTGCGATGGAAACTTTGTTGGTGTCTGAAGCGATGGCAGCTGTAGTGCTGCCTGCACTGCATCAAAAACTAATAGAGAAGGGTGTTGAGGTGCGGGTGTGTAAAAAAACAAAAGCTCACCTGCCTATGGCTATTGATGCTACCGATGAAGACTGGGCAACAGAATACCTGGCGCCTGTGTTGTCTGTTCGCACTGTAGATTCAATGCAGGAAGCCATGGACCATATTAAACGCTATGGCTCCGGACACACCGATGCCATTATTACCGATAACCTTAATCGCGCTCAGCAGTTTACCCGTCAGGTAGATTCAAGTTCAGTGATGGTTAATGCGGCAACCTGTTTTGCAGATGGTTTTGAATACGGCCTGGGTGCCGAGATTGGTATTAGCACTGATAGGCTGCATGTTAGAGGTCCGGTGGGAGTTGAAGGGCTGACAACGCAAAAGTTTGTAGTTTATGGTGATGGTACAACGCGTTGAATTTATACCGCACTATAATTTTGGGCCGCAGTAACATCGCAACCAGGGAGCAGATTTGAGTCAGGTGGTGAATTCCATCGGCGTGTGCGGCGGGTCGTTTGATCCGGTTCACTTTGGTCACTTGCGCACAGCACTGGAGGTTCGTCATCAGCTTGGGCTCGAGCAACTCAGATTTATTCCTGCAGGCAATCCTCCTCACAAAGAAGGCCCAAGAGTCACCGCCGCTGATCGGGTTAATATGCTTGAACTCGCCATTGCCGGAGGTCCGGGAGTGGTGATTGATCAACGTGAAACTCAACGGCAAAAGCCGTCCTATACAATAGATACACTGCTTGAACTACAACAGGAATTGCCACAGGCGAGCCTGACATTGATCATCGGAACAGATCAGTTCAGCGTATTTGATACCTGGCATCGCTGGCAGGATTTGCTGAAAATCGCACAAGTGGCAGTGATGGAACGTCCCGGTGAATTGCTGTCTGACGTCGCCAAAGAGCTGTTGCAAGGCGAATTTTCATCGAAAATCACCTTGTGTCCGGTCACACAACTGGATATTTCTTCCACCAGAATCAGAAAGGATTGGCGAGCCGGAACGGACATCCGGTTTTTGGTACCCTATGCTGTGCGTCAATACATTATTGAACATGAACTCTACACAGGATCTACCCATTGAGCGCATCGCAATCGAATGCAACACCAATGAACGCAGAAAAATTACAAAAACTGACTGTCGCATCACTTGAAGATCTCAAAGGCCGCGACATCGTAGTGCTTGATGTGTCTGACCGTACCACCGTGACCGACTGGATGATTGTTGTCACCGGCACGTCGCAGCGGCATGTAAAATCCCTTGCCAATGAAGTGGTAGAAAAATCGAAAGAAGCGGGTGTCAGACCTCTGGGTATGGAAGGTGAGGGCGACGGCAACTGGATTCTGGTTGATCTGGGTGATGTGCTTGCTCATGTAATGACCGAAGACAGTCGCGAATTCTACGCACTGGAAAAGCTCTGGGGAGTTGCATCCCCCGAAAAGCAGGATCAGGCACAGGACGATCAGGCTGCGATTTAACAGACACTTGTAATGGACGTTACACTGCTTGCAATCGGTACCCGAATGCCGAAGTGGATTGATGACGGCTACGATGAGTATGCCAAACGTCTGGGTCGGGACTGCAAATTAACGCTAAAAGAAATTCCCTCACCTCGCCGCAGTAATTCCGAAAACAGTGCATCTGTGTGTAAAAAAGAAGGTGAGTTATTGTTGGCCTCTGTGCCAAAGAATGCGTATGCCATTGCGCTCGATGAACATGGAAAACTACAGAGCACACAAAGCATTGCTGATAAGTTTCACAAGTTACGTGAGAGTTCGCAGTCACTGGCGTTGTTGGTTGGTGGTGCAGATGGATTATCAGATCAGGTGCTGCAGCAGTGCAAAGAGAAATGGTCGCTGTCCAGGCTAACCTTTCCACATGCAATGGTCAGAGTCATTATTGCCGAGCAAATTTATCGATCGATTAGCCTGTTGAACAGCCATCCGTACCATCGTGCCTAAACTTGGTTTGCGACACGGCTTATGTCAAATACATCTGTAAGTCCGCCATCGGTAGTGTTGGCATCTGCTTCACCACAACGCAAAGCGCTGCTGCAGCAAATTGGCATTGATCCCCTGTGTGTTGCTGCAGACATAGATGAGTCTCACAGCATTGGTGAATCTGCAGATGACTATGTCAGGCGACTGGCCGTGGGTAAGTGCCAGTCTGTGCAGCTGCTGCATCCGGAATCGGTAATAATCGCGGCTGACACCACTATATCTGTCGGTCGGCATGTGCTTGGTAAAGCGGTTGATTTTCAGGAAGCAAAAGAGATCTTATCTTTACTCTCAGGGAAACGGCATTCGGTATTCACCGGTGTTTGCGTGGCAAATTCTTCAGCGCAGAAACAGCTGGTCTGCGAGACGATAGTCGAATTCGGCCCGTTGAGCTCTGCTGAAATAAAGGCCTACTGGGAGAGCGGTGAGCCACAGGGCAAGGCCGGGTGTTATGCAATTCAGGGTTTGGGATCGATATTTGTCAAGTCGATCAGCGGATCCTACAGCAATGTGGTCGGGTTGCCTTTGCACGAAGTTTCTGTCCTGTTACAGCACTTTGGAATCAAAATACTGAATTGATTCGGTGCCACAAAACTAGTGAGAAAGACAGAGCAGCTGGTAAAACAAAAAAGCGCCTCGGTACTCGCGATCAACTGTAAACTGCAAATACAGCTACGCGCACGTAGGCATACCGGAACAAACAACCTATCATGATGTATGTCTGAAGAAATCCTGATCAATATCACACCGCAGGAGACGCGCGTCGCGAATGTCGACAATGGCGTCCTGACGGAGGTGTGCATTGAGCGGCGAGCCAAAAAGACTCTGGTTGGCAATATTTATCGTGGCAATGTGGTCCGTGTATTGCCCGGTATGGATGCTGCCTTTGTTGAAATCGGTCTTGAGCGTGCGGCATTTTTACACGCCTCTGATCTTGCGGGTGGCTGTATCGTTGATGAGAATGGTGAAAAGACGCACAAGCCAATCAGGGAGATGCTGCGGGAGAACCAGACGCTGCTGGTGCAGGTAATAAAAAATCCACTGGGTACCAAAGGTGCTCGCCTGACATCAAATCTGACGGTACCGTCGAGATATCTGGTTTATATGCCAGGTGACAGTGCGGTTGGTGTATCTGTGAAAATTGAAGATGAAGAAGAGCGTGAGCGCCTGCGCGGAATTGTTGAGGGACTGCAACAGGCAGAAGAAAGTGACAATGGATTTATAGTGCGTACCGCGGCCGAAGGTGTAGATGAAGTAATGCTGGCCGGTGAAGTGGTGTTTCTGAAAAAGCTGTGGGCATCTATTCAATTGAAAATACCTACGGTTAAAGCGGGTGAGCTGGTGTATGCAGATCTGCCATTGGTACAGAGAACACTACGCGATCTGGTTGGTGTGTCGGTCGGACGTATTCGCATAGACTCGCGCGAGTCTTTTGTCACAGCCCAGAGTTTTGCCAAAGATTATTTACCGGAGATTGTCGACTGTATTGAGCACTACCCGGGTGAGCGGCCGATCTTCGATCTTTACGGCGTTGAAGATGAAATACAAAAAGCGCTTGAACGTAAAGTGCCGCTGAAGTCCGGCGGGCATCTTGTTTTTGATCAAACCGAATCGATGACCACAATTGATGTAAACACCGGAGCGTTTGTCGGGCATCGCAATTTGGAAGAAACGATATTTAAGACCAACCTTGAAGCAGCTCAGGCAATTTGCCGCCAGCTTCGTTTGCGCAATCTCGGCGGTATTGTGATTATCGATTTTATTGATATGACAGTCGATGAGCACAAACGCCAGGTCATGCGGGCAATGGATAAAGCGCTGGATCATGATCATGCTAAAACCCAGGTTTGTGAGGTATCCTCGCTGGGCTTGGTAGAGATGACTCGCAAGCGAACACGCGAGAGTCTGGAGCAAACCCTGTGTTCAGAATGCCCCACCTGTGCAGGCCGTGGGCTGTTGCGCACAGCTGAGACTGTCTGTTACGAAATTTCACGGGAAATTATTCGCCAGGTACGGCAGTTCGACGTTAAATCACTTACTGTGGTTGCATCATCGGATGTAGTAGAGATGTTTCTGGATGAGCAATCTGACTATTTTGCTGAACTCGAATCGTTTGTCGACAAACCCATCAGATTGCAGGCAGAGTCGATGTATAACCGTGACCAGTACGACGTGGTGATTGTATAATATCGGAGTATATTAATTCCCGGCGAGTGGCATGACGTTAAGTGTGGGTCCAGGCCATTCACCCCGGGCTGATCAACCCATGTTTATAAACCAGGCTTCTCAACTCAGGATCGAAGAGGGCTCCAAATACTGAGCCTCTGTAAACTACATGCAATGAACCACGGAACTCATACGGCCATTTCTAAATGTATGACAGGAATATTCAACTGACAACATGGTAGTTAACGCAGTAACAAAAACATGTAAGTGGATGCTTTATCTGCTGGTTGCGCTCCTTTTACTGATTGCGTTGCTCGCTGCAAGTGTTCGGCTGGCTGTGTTTTACAGCGAGGACTATAGCGACCAGGTGGCGTCAATCGTCACTTCTTATGTGGGCAGCCCGGTAGAGATTGGTGAGGTTGATCTGGTTTGGAATCGGTTCGATGCCAGCGCCAGTCTGAAAGACGTTCAGATACGCTCTGCTGATGGCAAAGAGACTGTGCTCGAGTTGCCGCGCATAGAGTTACAGCTTGACGTTCGCGACATACTGCTGCAACGCACCCTCAGTGTTCGCAGTGTGCAGTTGAGCGGTCTGTCGTTAGCCGGAAGTTATGAAGGTCCGGGTAAATTCAGAATGCTGGGTGCCAGTCTCAATCCGGATGATCTGGATAGCCCGGAAAATATGGAGGGCCGCGGATCCAGCGCGCTAAGCTGGTTGTTGAATGCGAAGCGCCTTTCAATTCTGGATAGTGACATCACCCTGATAGACGCGACGATGAATCGCGAATACAAAATAGATGATGTAAATATCAGCGCTTATAACGTTGACGATTTACATCAGATTCGAATCAGCAATTCGCTTCCCGGTGAGATAGGTGAAGCCAGTCTGGCATCGTTTGACTTCACAGGAGATGCAGACAATATTGATGAATGGAAGGGCAAGTTCTACGTTAATACCGAAGGACTGAACATTGATCAACTCTCCGGGTTCTGGCGTGAGACTGCGCAACAGGTGAGTGGTCATGTCGGTATGCAGGCATGGGGAAGCTTTAGCGGTATGCGTCTTGATTCACTGCGGCTTGTCGGTGCGTGTGAAAGCCTGCTACTGAGTCAACCATCTGCAGACGGCAACGGGTTGGTGAGCCTCGATGCAAGAGATGTGGTTGTCGATCTTGACTGGCAACGGCTGGAGTCAGGCTGGCAGTTGGGCTTTAATCGTTTCTCTGCAGTGCTCGATAACAATAAGGTACAGCTTGATGGAATGGATGTGCAGCTCACGGATGAAGGTAATGGTAAATATATTTCCGTGGCGGGTCCGGATATTGACCTTCAATCCCTGGTGCCTGCTCACACCTATATAGACACATTACTGCCCGACGATGCTCCTTTCAGTGCACACGCACTGCGACAGGGATTGCTGAAGAACTGGCGTGTTAGCGGAATTGTTGGTGACGAAAAAAATATCCTGACTGAGCTTAAGGTTACTGCGGTTGATCTTGGTATTGACTCGCTTGATCAAGCCCCCGGAATTAGTGCTCTCACTACAGCCGTCGTATTTCAGGATGGTGTCGGGAAAATGATATTTGATAGTCAGGACATAACCCTGACACTTCCGTCTTTGTATGAAAGTCCGTTGCCAGTGATCAATATTGATGGTGAACTGCAATTTGTTTTGAATGCAGATACACCATCAGATAACGAAGCACCAGAAGAGCTGACAGAAGAGCTGACAGAAAAGCCAACATATAAGCCATTAATGCAGTGGAAGGTAGTCAGTGAAGATTTACGTCTGTCGTCACCTGATCTGAATACGTCATCGACTTTCAGTTTTACCGGTTTGTCAGATGGGTCACGGCTGATTGAATCTCACACCACTATCTTAAATGCAAATCTTGCCGGCATTCAGGGATTTTATCCGGCACGTATCATTCCACCAAAAACTCTGAACTATATGAAGGTAGCTCTTGTTGGTGGTGATATTACTGGTGGAAGAGTTGAGCTCAAGGGTGACTTAAACGACTTTTCACCCTACGACGGGCGTGGTCATTTTTATTCGGAAATCGATGTAGCTGACACCACAGTCAAGTTCCACACCAAATGGCCGGCGTTAGAAAATGTGGACGGCAATTTAAAATTCTCTGCAGCTGCAATGCGCGGACGGTTAACTCAGGGAAGCATGAGGGACGCTGAAATTAGCGATGCTCGATTGTATGTTCCCGATATTAAAGCGCCGGTGATGTCGATTGACGGCAGTTTGATCGGACCTGTATCCGATATGCTTGATTTTGCCCAGACGGGTCCGCTAGCGAGCTTGATTGCCAGGGCTTTTGGCAACTCAACCGGAAGCGGTACATCGCGCCTCAATCTCGATTTACAGGTACCCATGATAGTTAGGCTGAAAGATCAGCTCTCTATCGATGGAAGTGTTGTTCTTAACAATGCACAGATAAATTCAAAGACCTTTGGAGTCAATCTGGAATCTGTGACCGGTGATGTTCGCTTCAATCGCAGTGGCATTATTACTGATCAATTGCAGGTGAGCTATCAGGGTCTGCCACTGTCGATAAAAGCAATACAAGAACGAGAGCCAGGTAAAACAATTAATCGTATTCGGGTCGGTGGACCGATGGCGGCTGCAAGTGTTCTGCAGTCCTACAAGATTCCATTGGTTGATCAGTTCGATGGTGTATCTAACTGGAATCTTGACATCGATGTTACCCGGACCACTGGTGTTAAAAAGAGGCGGATCGAACTGACTGCAGTCAGTGATTTATCCGGTACCGCAATTAAATTTCCAGCACCGCTGAGTAAGAAAGCAGACGAACTGCGTGAGGGAAGGATCTATCGGGATTTTGGTGCTGCAGAAAAAGACTGGTGGATTGAAATTCCAGGGCTTGTAAAAATCCGCTCGCGCACTGCTGATGGCGGTGGTCTGCAAAGCATGGCCATTGCTCTGGGTAATTCAAATAGCAGCGTGCTGCCGAGACGCGGGATTTCTTTAAGCGGAAACTCCCACAGACTGGATGCACATGGCTGGGTGCAGTGGGTATTCGATTTTCAGTCAGGTCGTAAGAAGAGCGCTGACGCTGAGCCGTTTCCATTTTTCGCGAATATTAAAGCTCGACAAATGACAATCGGCAATCAGGTGTTTGATGAACTTGCCTACACCGCCTATCGCGATGGAAACAGTCAGGTACACCGTTTTAGTAACTCAATGGTCAGCGGAGAATTGGTACTGGGACAGAGCCCATGGGTAGTGCGACTTGATCAGCTGGACAGGCGATTGCTGCTGGCAATCGGTGATGCAGAATCTGCGTCAAAGGGATCGGGTGAGGTGACAGATCAGTCATATGATCCGCGAGACGTTCCTGCGCTTGATGTAACTGTATCAGAATTGATATGGGATAATTGGCGCTTTGCTAAGGTGGCATTGCGAACTGAACCTTCAGAAAGTGGTATGCGGATTACTGCGATAAGGGCGCGGCAGGACACCATGCGATTAAGTGGCAGCGGGTTTTGGGAACAGAGCAAAAATCGCGGTGCGTCCTCTCATGTGACCAAACTGGATGTAACGGCAAGCTTCGATGACTTCGGTCAGGCGCTTTCTGATATTGCCGGTGTGCAGTCTTTTGGTAAGGGTACTGGCGAGGCTGCGCTGTCTATCGCGTGGCCCAAGCCTGGTTACGCGCCTGATTTGCAAGCCATGCAGGGGCAGTTGCTTTTTAATTTACGTGACGGTCGCATTCTGTCGGTGCAACCCGGGGCGAGTAGAATCTTGGGTTTGGTTGCACTGCAGTCGCTGCCAAGAAGGCTGGCAGGAGATTTTCGCGATATTACTGAAACCGGACTCGAATATTCAGGTGTCAGCGGCAATCTTTCGATTGCCGATGGATATGCAATAACCAATGCAATTGCAATGAGTGGCCCGGTTGCAGAAATTCTGATTCAGGGTACCAGCGGTTTTGTTGACAGAACCCATGAGCAGACGATAGATGTCTTGCCGCGAGTCAGCGGCGCGTTACCGCTGCTTGGTATTTTATCGGTCGGGCCAGCTGCCGGTCTTACAGCACTGCTTGCAGATAATATCTTAAAAGGTATCGGGGTTAATCTCGACGAATTTGGCCGACGACGCTACATGCTGACGGGCAGTTGGGAACAACCGGTTTGGGACAACTTTTAAGCTGCTGATACCGTCTTATCGCAGCATAGCTGCTGATATCCTGTTGACAGCGTTGACTTAGCCTGTCTGGCAACTCGCTATTTATGGCTGTCAGTCAACAGTTTCAGCAGGGACCTGGCAGACCGGGTGTTTTGCGGTAACAGCGGAGACTCACCATTTTCGCTGCCTGTCTTCAGGTCTGTCTTTTCCTTTTGATTTTTCTTTTCCAGGGCTTTCCTGCTCTCATTGTGGGCATTGCGCACCAGCTGTCTGACCTGTTGTAAATCAGCAACTGGATAATGTTCGCGCAAAGTTTCCACGTGGTCGGCGAAATTGCTGATCAACTGGTTGCAGATTTCCGTGTGCGGATTGGACCTGGGCGTGTTTTTTTTGGAAAGATCCGGCCTCTGCAGTAGTACCTGCAGCTCCTCCGCGCTGCCACTTTCCCTGAGTAGTTTGCTCACGAAATGCAGTTGACGCTTTCTGGCACCATGTGCCTTTATCTCGGCACAATGCTCGATGGCCTCGCGCACACCAGACTCCAGCGGCAGAGCTGCACGTGCTTTTGGTTTCATTTCGACCAGCTGACTGGCAAGTTGTGTGATCAGGTGAGCGTTTCGCTTTCGCTGAGATTTACTTTCAGTGTCTTGTTTATCCGGATCATCCCGGCTTCCATCTGAGTCGCCGCTGTGAGAATCGTAAGTTTTTTGAGTCATAAATGCTTAACGTTGCATAAAAGTAACAACACCAGTTGACAGAGTAAGTGTATAAAAGTTAATGTTTTACAACATTTGGGGAGTTGTAGCAGCGATAGTATTCGTTAACAATGGAAGTTGTCATATTTTTACCACAAGGAAGTCCGCCAATCGCAGAACATACTGCGACGTGCGGCCGATATTGAACCCCGAGCGCGGAATTGCGCTTCAAGCGAGACACCATGAAACTAACAAGGCACGCATCAGTCATCACTGCACTAGCAGCGTTGTACTCAGGCAACGCCATTAGTCAATCCAGCGACCTGGAACGCTCAAGTGAGCCGGGTCAATCTGCTGCGCAGGCAATACCTGCTGGAATCGCCGCGGGTACAGAATATCAATTGATTGGAACAGACCAGGTTTCTTTTGGACCTGGAATTCAGACAGAGTCACGCAAAGAACTTCTTTTTCAGTTGTCCTCGGTCGAGGGCATCGATGCCGAGTCTGGTGAAAGTGAGAAAGTATGGTCTGGCGGTCTGGCTTTTGACCGAATCGATTTTTTAAAACCCGGTGAAATAGGCATGGCAGATCTGACCGATGGTCTGTCTTATTCAGCCCGAATTGAAGTTACCAGCTTAGAGGATTTCGACAGCCAGTCCGAGATCATCAGCAGCAGACAGCTGGGTATTCATTACGGCAGACTTGGCTCAGAAAACTACAGCTCGGTCGATCTGGGTGTCAGAAGCGTCAGCGATGAGACGCCTGTCGGTGGCAGCGGCGAGCTTTCAGAAGACAAAGAGCTCTGGTCTCTGGGCGTTACAACAGGCCGGCGCTTTGCCTGGACCGGACTGGATTCAAGTGATCCGTTGTGGACTGTGGCTCTGCGAGGTCAGATCGATGTGACTGAAGGCAGAAACATAGACGAAGCACTGGATAACCAGCAATGGTACCTGTCTCCCGGACTGCACTGGAGCGGTGACAGTTTCAGGCTGACAGCTGATGTGCTGATGCCGTTTATGCAGACTGGTGAAATTGAAGAAGATTCCGACTACCGAATTCGCGCGAAAATACAGAAGCGTTTTTAGATCATCTTAATCTGGTCTTAAAAAGATCAGAGCATCAATTAAACCTGGTCACAGACTCGTGCAGGTTCGCTAGAACTGAATTGATTCCCATCCATCAGGAGTCAGGCTGCCATCACTCAGTAATATTTTTTTGCCGGCTTTAACACCGCCGTAGTGTCGCTTTAGATTTGACTGCTGCAGCTTGCCGAATGACGTTCTGAATATTACATCCTTTGATTGCAGCTCGGTGATATCACCGAGCATTGCCTTATCGGTACCAATCAGTATTTTTTTATATCTGTTCTGACTTTCATAGTCATCTATCCACTGTCGAATTTTTGAAAACTTCGCTTTCATTGAGAAAGACGTGTCTACAACTACCAGCACGGAACCTGGTTTGTAGGTTTGATAGAGATGGATAGAAGCCCACGCGAACAGATGCAGCAATATGAAAGCAGTAAATATTTTTAACCATTTCATCTGCTACATTTCCGAATTTAGCAGGTTGCCAATCCGGTATGAAGCGGATTCAGCGCTAGATTCAATGTATGCACCCTCGGCGAGGCTTGCCATTGATTTGAGATGCTCTGAGGTTAATTCATAAGCAATAGTGTGTATAGGTATATCTGTCCATTGCATGATTTCAACTACGTCGCCGTATTCCAGCCCTTTGTTGGTTTCACCGTCAGACAATACAAAAACCACGAGTTTATGATCCGGGTTTGATTTGCTGTATTCACTGAGCTCATTGAGGGCTACCAAAACCGCATCGTTGGTTGCGGTGCCACCGGCTGCACTTAATCCTTCTACAGCGCCCATGAAAAGTGATTTTTGCTGAACATTGAATGGTCTGATGTAGAGATCAACATTGACGTCCTGGTTATAAGTCACCAGGCCGATTGAGTTGGTCGAACTAATCAGGTCTGATGATTCAATAAGTGCGCGTTTCAGATTTTTTAGCCGGGTACCATCCATAGAGCCAGAGACATCGGCAACAAACATTGCAGCGATAGGTTTACCGCCGGACTTTTTATCTTTCCAGATTTTTTGCGCACCCAGAATTGTTGAGCCGTTCGCCAGTGAGTAGTTACTTTTATATTTTGGGTTCTGACCAAACCCGTAGTCGCGGGTTCGTGCGCGGTTGGCCTCTATAAATTCTGCAAACAGGGTCAGCACTTCTCGTTCGGAAGCATCTGCTTCGGGAGTTGCATAAAGCGGGCTGTCGTGACGCACACCAAAAGGAACAAATTCATAGTCACCCATGCCTTTAACATTAACCCATGACTGATGCTCCATGACCAGTGCATCAAGAACGCCGCTGTTAACTGCAGCATCTCGCATTTGCAGAGTCGTTTGTGCAACAAAAGGCACGCCTTGCTGGAATGCTTCAAATGCGCTTGCAACATCCGGTGCCAGAAATTCGCTTTCATCACCTTCCGCAAATGCATTGAGAACGGTTAAGAGAAAGTTAAGGCCTGTGCTCGATTGGTACGGGTTGGTGTAACCCATAGAGAAAGATCCACTGGTTACTGCATTAAGTAGCTTCTGAACATCGAGCTCGTCGTTTGTTGTGATTTCGCTTTTTTTGGATTTTCTAACTATCACACCTGCGGTATTCGGTGCAGTGACTTCTGCTATTTGCTGCATGTTCATACCCTGTGCTGTCAGCATGTCACCCCATAGATGGTTGCTTGGCGAGAAGGCATCGGGTACGTAGCGCTGTGCCAGAATAAATTGTGCACCTAATCCGGAGGCAATTTTTCTTATTCCTATTTGTGCGGTCTTGCCGTTACTGATCTGGATTCTTTCGCGATTAAAGAGATCCGCCATCTCAAGGTAAAAGCCGTCTCGTTGTTTGCCGGCTTTTTCAGAAGAAGTAAATATTTCTACCGCCTCGACTTGTGTGGAATCTCTGGCGTCGAGTGTCATCGGATATTCGTTAATACCCGGCAGTATTGACAGGAGATTTGTTTGTGTCAGCTGAATATTGGCGCGGTAAGTATTTTCTTTCTGGCTGAAGGCTACTTTTTTGTCCAGTACTTGGCCAAGCTGTTCCAGCGCTTCTTCTTTGCTGTCAACGCTGCCTGGTCCGCAGCCGATTAGAGCCACCGACACCAATGTAACTGGTAGCAGCGACGCTATGGTTTTTATTTGATGTTTCATGTTGTCTCCCTTTGTGTACCGGCTAACATCTGTCTCCGGACAGGCACTAGTTGCTTTGTTGTCTTGCAATGTCTGCCAGATCGTTCAGTCGTGACAGTGTCTCTTTGCGTTCGAACTTACCGATCTCCTCAATGTTGGCAACCTCAATAGAGGTGTCGGTAAGTGCCTGGAATAGTTCTTTATTTGATTCGATCAACTTATGTAAGCGCGTGTTTTGCTCTGCCAGTTGTCGGTGTTTGTCCTGTGCGGAATCCTGTCTTTTCAAACTCTCAATTGTGTGTCCGATGCCGACCATATCAGATAGATTTTGCAGAGCCTGATTTTGTACGCGTCTTGCGGCGTTCAAATAGGTTGAAGCGCTCAGGTTTTTACCGGAAAAGCGATTGGCGATGACTTCGTGGAAATCCTTTAGCAGGCTATTCAGCGTTTTTGCCTGTTTAGCGCCTTCTTCAATACTGAGGTCGTCAAGGCTTTTTTTCAGATTGGACAATCTGCTCAGCATCTCGTCGTGATCTCTTTGCTCCAGAGCCTGAAGTTCGCGAATGGCGTCGCTGTCAACGAAGCCAAACCATCGGTAGCAGAGCGGTACTGAAATGATCGCCATAACGCAGATGGCGGCGTAGAGAAGGGCTACCCACAAATCGGGTCTGAACCACCAGTAGAAAACCGCGAACAACACGACAGAGATAGCGATAGCAACGGCTACAACTGCTTTCACGACCCGGCCTCCTTGATTTCAATATGCGTTGATTTGCATTGTACCGCGACAATTGCAATAGCACTGCATCGGAGTGATATAAGGTCGTTCTGGCAAATATCAATGGGCCGACATCAACGGGGCCAACTCAATGGAAGGTAGAGCTCGAATATAACCCTGAACAAAGATCTGCTCAAAGACAATAGTCCGGCTGATATAAGTACTCAGGTGCGAATTTGCTAAAACTTACGGGTTGACAGAAAAGTCGGTAATTTTCAGGCGTGCGGTCAATTTGCCATTTTTGTAGTGTTCAAACTGCACCGGTATTGGCAGTTTGTCGGGACCTATAGCTGCGAACCAGGTAACGATATTGCGCTTGCTGTCGCCGGTGCGCAATCGGTCAATGCGGGTAGCGGTGATCGTTCCGATATCGGTTTTCAGTTTGACTTTTCCTTTGGAAGCAAAGCTATACGATTTTGCACCACGTGCTTCGATTGTGTTAATGCTAAATTTCTTTATCTCTGGTTGTTCGCGCAGTATCTGCATCAGTTCGAGCGTCATGGAAACACGGTCTACTGCTGTGGCATCAATGGCCATACGCTTAACACCGTTTTTGCGAACAACGGTGGCTTCGCCTTTTTTCCTGTTGTACATTGAGGTGTAGTTTCGGTCTTTGTCTCCGAAATTGGTGTAGGAGTATTTGCTCGACAGAAACGGAGGAATCAGAGACGGTAGTTCAGCGACTTCTTTTATTTTACCTTTATCAGTGAGCCGGAATACACCACTGGGTTTGGTTTCCAGTGCCAGCTCGTAGTGACCTTCCTTTTTTTCCAGCTTGAGATGCGCCTTACCGGCGGTGATAAAATTATTCTCAACGGTATAGGCAACGGAAAAGACAGGCATTGAATCCGATGCAGCGGGTACTGCAGAAAGACTGTACAGCGCGGTAGTGCAGGCGACTGTGCAAATGACCAGGTATTTTCCGACTGTACGTTTAAGTGAAGTTATTTCCATAAGGGTCAGGTTAGTTGCTTTGAGCTGCACATTAACTGAATTACTTGTTCTGAAACTAATACCGGTGCCAACTGGTTGGCAAACGCTTTATTGGTAATAGTAGATCAGAGGGTTATTAAGCGTGGTTCCGTGTATTTGTACCTGGTTATTCTGACACGCTAAGCCACCATGCAGACGTTGCTGTACCACTGATGGAAAGACGCGGTGCTCTGTAGCCAATACCCGTTCTGCCAATGTGGTTTCTGTGTCTCCTTCCACCACCGGCACAATTCCACGTGCGATTACCGGGCCACCGTCCAGCGCTTCATTAACAAAGTGTACGCTACAGCCGTGCCATTTATCGCCGCACCGCAGCGCTTTGGCGTGTGTGTCGAGGCCCGGGTGCCGCGGCAGCAGTGATGGGTGAATGTTGATCAGCGATCCGGCAAAGTGATTGGTAAACGTCGCTGTTAAGCGCCGCATAAAGCCCGCCAGCAGAACCAGGTCTGGTTGCCCGTTCTGTTCAATTGTATTGACCAGACGGGTGTCAAAATCTGATCTGCTGGCAAAGTCTTTGTGATTGACGATGGAGGTCGGAATGCTGTTCTTCCGGGCGTAGTCCAGCCCGGCTGCATCTGTTGTGTTGCTGATAACATGGGATACCTGTGCTGTGACTGATCCGTCAAGACAGGCTCGATGGATCGATTGCATGTTGGACCCGCGGCCGGAAATCAGCACCGTAATTTGAGGTATTTTTACACTCACAGCGTAGATTCGGTCGTCATATTCCTGCCGATGGTTATGTTGGGTTACAGTCGATTGCTCAGGTCCAGTGCACTGTCGCTTCACTGTTTTTATTGTCGGTAACCTCGCCAATTACAATGGCCTGTTCACCGCTGGCTTTCAGGGAGTCGAGTGCTGCCTGTTGTTCTGATGCGGGTACGATCGCCACCATTCCGACGCCGCAGTTAAAGGTTCGCAGCATTTCATCCTCTGCAATATTGCCGTTTGTTTGCAGCCAGTTGAAAATCTCCGGCCGCTGCCAGCTGCTATTGTCGATTGCTGCCATGGTGTTATTGGGCAGCGATCTTGGAATATTCTCAGTCAATCCGCCACCGGTAATGTGGGCGAGCGCGTTCACAGTTACTTCATCCAAGAGCCTGAGTAGTGATTTGACATAGATTCTGGTGGGTTGCATCAGGCTTTTCGCGATTGATGCCCGACCCTGGTCGGATTTGTTATCTCCTAATGTTGCATGAATGTCCGCTCCACTCGCAGTAATGACTTTGCGTATCAGGGAATAGCCATTTGAATGAAAACCGGATGAACTCAGGCCGATTATGCAGTCGCCTGCCTTTACACTGGATTTATCGAGAATTTTTTTCTTTTCAACGATACCAACCGCAAAGCCTGCGAGGTCATAGTCGTCGCTGTCGTACATGCCTGGCATCTCGGCGGTTTCACCACCTATGAGTGCGGCACCCGCCTGTACGCAACCATCTGCAATACCTGCAATGATTTGTCGGGACTTTTGCACATCGAGTTTTCCGCATGCGTAGTAGTCGAGAAAGAACAGTGGTTCAGCACCGCAGACAATAATGTCATTGACGCACATTGCCACCAGGTCTGTGCCGATACCTGCATGATCGTCGAGCAGATTTGCCAGCATTAACTTGGTGCCAACCCCGTCTGCTCCGGAAACCAGTACCGGCTGATCGTAATCATTTGCGGGCAGTTCGAACAAGCCGCCAAAACCGCCAATGCCACCCAGTACACCGGGTCGCAGTGTGCGTTTGATGTCCGGTTTGATGGCTTCGATCAGCTGGTTGCCCGCATCTATGTCAACTCCGGCGTCTCGGTAGCTCATTCCATGGTTTTGGCCCTGATCGCCGGCGCCCGCGTTCGATTCCCGGGAAGTCGTCGATGCTCGAGATGTCGTTGCGCGGGGAGTTGAATCGTTGCTCGTCATGGAATTAACTATCAGTGCGGAGTGAATCAGGTCGATTTTACTATGTGGCGAGTGACTGGGTTACAATTCTTCCGGTAAATATTTCTTTAGGTGAGTTCATGCAGTCGTCCGCTTTGCCGCACCGAGCAGCTGTCAGTGGGAAAACATTATTTGCGAGAGTCTGTAGCTGGGTTCTTCTGACGCTGTTTACCGGCACGGGCGCAATGCAGCAGGCCCACAGTCAAACCCAGGTCCAAAATCCGGCCCAGTCCGCAACCGACTTCCAGGTTGAAGTGCAGGTGGCCGATCAGAGTGATAATGAACGCAGCAGTGCCTACCTGCTGGCGTTTGATCAGGTGCTCAGGCGCCAGGTCGAGACGCGCTTGATTGTTGAGCCTTTTCAGCGTGAAGAACTGATGCGGGACCCATCGCGTTACGTGCAAAGTTTCCGCTATCGCAGGTATGACCCGACGTCAGACAACGTGCTGCTGGCGACTCGCAGTGTGCGCGAAGGTACTGCACCGACGGCGGTGATTGCGGTTGCCTTTCCAACTGATCTGGCGGCAATAATCCAGCAACAACTAATACCGGTAGTAGAAGAGCAGGAAGTGCAGGAGAGTTTGCCTGTTATTGCACTGGTTGCAGTGGAGCAACAGGGCAATCAGTTTTTAATCGGTGGTGATCGTGGCCAGAAGTTTCAGGCTCGTGCCATACAGCTGGCTGCTGCGAATAATCTTCAACTACAGTTTCCCGAATTTAGCACCGAAGACCTGCAATTAATTGCTGCAGAAGATATTTTCAATGCCAATACGGATCGCATCAACAATTTTGTAGCGCGCTATGAAGGTAACGACCTGCTCACCGGTGCGTTGTATCGATTGTCACCATCGACATGGCAGTCTGACTGGAGTTTCAATGGTCGCGATTTACCACCTCAAACGTTTGGATTAACGACAGCCACACTAGATGAAGCGCTTGTCTCTGCGGTGAGCCAATTGAGCGCTGACGGTGGTGCAGGCGGAGGGTTTCTGTCTTCCGGTGGCTCGGCAGACAGTTTTGGCCAAACCGGTGTAGCTATCAGAGTAGAAAACATTCGCTCGTTATCAGATTATGACAATGTGCTTGCGACCTTGCGCGAGCTCGACAGCGGTATTGTCACTGAGATACTGGATATTGAATCCATGGTGTTTAGAGCCACGGAGCAAGATGTATCGAGTGTGCTTGAATCGTTAACCAGCAGCCGAAGCTTTGAAGTCATTAATGCCGATCAGTTTGCGGGTGAGCTTAGTTTCCGATACCTGGCCCGATAGCGACACCCTGATAGTGTCTACCCGCAGGCAACTCCCTCTTCCACTGTCACCTTTACTGGTACCAGCATACGATAATTATTATCGGGGTGATAACCATCTGGCGCTGGATCTTGTACAACGCCTTCGTCAGACGACTGATGCCAGTCAGCTTTATCTGTGGGGAGCTCGGCACAGTGGCAAAACCCATCTCCTGTTAGCAGCGCACAACGAGTTTACAGCAGCTGGTGATCGCTCTTTTTACGCTTCCCTGAAAGAGCAGTCACACTCAGCAAAGCTACTGGATTCGCTTGACCGATATTCATTAATAGCGCTTGATGATATTGATCATGTCGCGGGCAACAGTGATTGGGAGCGTGCGCTTTTTAACCTGATTAACTTCAGCCGTGAACAGGCAGGGAAAATTATTTTTGCTGCATCTTCAGCGCCCGCATCTGCCGGATGGTTGTTGGCGGATCTCGAATCCCGTTTGGGCTGGGGGCCGGTGCTGAGACTGGAGTCTTTAAGTGACGGTGATATCAGGCAGGTATTGCTGGAAGCAGTCGATAGCAAGGGACTGGAGATGCCTGGTGAAACCGTTGACTATTTATTAACGCGACACAAGCGGGATGTTGGCAGCCTGCTTGAAACTGTTGCGTTGCTTGACCGCGAGTCGCTGGCTGCCGGCCGTGCTCGAATTACCATACCTTTCCTGAAGTCTTGTCTGGCACTAACTGGTGTGAGCTAGCGTTTAGCTACACAACTTTATTCTTCGGCAGAACTATCTGTTAGTTGTCATCGCTTGTATTGTCTGTTTTTTCTGTTGTACCAGGTGGGTTTGCTGCAATTTTCTTGTATTTCGAGTAATAAGCGCTGCCAAAAAACCACACAATGCTCAGTGCCACAAGCACTATGCCGAGCCATGGTTTTTCTGTTCTGTGTATCGCTGCATCAACTCCGAACGCAAAGTAGGGTAACGCCAAAAACCCTGACCAGGAATGTGTGTATACGCGTCCGTGTATCATTCCTCTCAGTGGCAACAGCAGTGGTAGCAAACCAATTGACAGTGCAATACTTTTTGGAATTTGTGGTGGTGCGAGTTTGATAATCCACAACATTAAAAAGGCCATTGTGCCGAAATAGCCCAGCAATGCCAGTGCTCGCATTGCTTTAATGCGAGTCTCAATATTAGTGTGAGATTTTTTTATCTGAGAATCATCGATAGGAGAAATGCTCACAATAGTTTTGACGCGACAGATGCAACGCGTACACCCAGAGCGGTACAGAGTTTTTTTTCATGGTTATCCAGCGACTGCCTGATGCTATCATCGGCTACATGACTTGCACCATAGGGTGTGCCGCCGCGCTCCGTTTTTGTTAGCGACGCTTCAGTGTAGGGCAGGCCTACCATGATCATGCCGTGGTGTAACAGTGGCAGCATCATCGTGAACAAAGTGCTTTCCTGCCCGCCATGCATTGTCGATGATGATGTAAAAACCGCAGCTGGCTTATCAACTAAATCACCGCTTAGCCAGATATCGCTGGTGGAATCAAAAAAATACTTTAAAGGAGCAGCCATGTTACCGAAACGTGTGGGGCTCCCGACGATGAGTCCGTCTGCATTGCGGAGCTCTTCTTTTGTGACAATCGGTGAGTCTGCCTTAACTGTATCCGCTTGAGTCTGGTGTTCAGGGTGGGGAATTTCTGTGACTGTTCGCACTACGGCGTTACAACCTTCAACTGAGCTGACACCTCTTGCAATTTGATTCGCCATGCGACGTGTGCTGCCATCACGGCTGTAGTAAAGGATGACTATAGTTGCCATGGTGTAGTCGCTTGTAAAGGCTGAATGATAGTTGCTGCCGGAATATGGCCGAACAGATCAGGCGTCGAGCAGGTCGATGATATTATCCAGTGGCCTGCCGATGGCGGCTTCACCACCGAATCTGACCACTGGTCTCTGTAGAAGAGCCGGGTGGTCGACCAGTGCATCGATCAGTTGATCGGAAGTTAATGAGTCGTCGCCAAGGTTTAACTCTTTGAATTTTGCGTCTCCCTGACGCATCAGCTCACGTGGTTTCAGTTGCAGCTCTTGCAGGATTTCAGCAAGAGTTTGTTTGTTAGGCGGTGTCTTCAAATACTCGATCTTTTCTACTTCTATATCCAGGCTTTCGAGAAACTCCAGAGCCGCGCGGCTTTTGGAGCAGTGTGGGTTGTGATAGATAGTGGCCTTATCTGTCATGAGATCTGAAGTTTGACCAGAAGTATGAAGGGGGCAGTGTAACACCGGTCCGGTCCGTGCAACGACAGGAAAACAGAACCGTTTATTTTGCCGAAAGCCGTTCAGAAAGGTGATGGTGTTGGCAAAAATATTGTGCTCTACATCAAATTCGGCGACGGCCGATTCAGTTTGTGAGGGCAGGTGTTAATTCCGCTACCAGTGTTAAAAATCAGGCAGACAAGCAAATGAGTGCAAACGGCGCGTTATTCATAGACGACAATCCGGCCCCCGGCCCGGGATTGGCAGATCCGGCAACCGGCAAGCTGGCTCTGAATCCGGTTCTTGACGGACTGCTCGCAGACGGCCTTATCTCGCCGGAGAATCACCAGATACTGACCTCTGTGCGCACAAGCCTTGGCCAGTCAGATAAAAACGCTCTTCAGGTCATCGCCGACAGTGGCTGGGATAATCAGCTGCAGCCTGGGCAAAAGTTAAACATCAGTGCATTGATTGGCTGGTTGTCGCACAAGACTGGTGTGCCTATTAGAAAAATCGATCCGCTCAATACCGACGTTCAGGCCTGTACCGCGGTTATGTCTCTGGCTTACGCGAAGCGCTTTCAGATTATTGCACTTGAAGTATCACCCACCAGTGTAGTGATTGGTACCAGTGAACCATTTGATGAAAGCTGGGAATTCGAGCTTGCAAAAGTGCTGCAGAAAGACATTGTCAGAGTGCTGGTAGGGCCTGACGATATTGATCGCTACCTGCAGGAATTCTATTCGGTTTCAAAATCAGTGCTTGGCGCGAAGAAAGATCAGCTGAGCTCACAGGCACCACCGGGTGGTGTACAAAACCTTGAACAGATGATGGAGCTTGGTCGTAGCGGCAAGCTGGATGTAGATGATCAGCACGTCGTCAATATTGTTGACTGGTTGCTGCAGTATGCATTTGAGCAACGTGCAAGTGATATTCATATGGAGCCAGGGCGCGAACAAAGTACAGTTCGCTTTCGTATCGATGGTGTACTGCATCAGGTTTATGAAGTACCTGCGACAGTGATGGCTGCAATCACAAGTCGTATTAAAATACTCGGTCGGATGGATGTTGCGGAAAAGCGTCGTCCGCAGGATGGCAGGCTTAAAACACGTAACGAAGACGGTCGTGAGGTGGAACTTCGTTTATCTACAATGCCGACGGCTTTTGGCGAAAAACTCGTTATGCGAGTATTCGATCCCGATGTGCTGATGAAAAAACCGGTCGACCTCGGTTTTACTACAGAAGAGCAAAACATCTGGGAAAGTATGCTGGCAAGACCACATGGAATTATTCTGGTAACCGGGCCAACCGGTTCAGGTAAGACGACAACGCTTTATACCAGTCTGCAGGAGCTCGCTACACCACAGGTAAATCTTTGCACGGTAGAAGATCCGATAGAACTTATTGTGCCGGCGTTTAACCAGATGCAGGTACAGTCGAACATTGATCTGGATTTTGCGACCGGTGTCAGAACCCTGTTAAGACAAGATCCCGATATCATTATGATTGGTGAGATACGCGATATTGAAACAGCACAGATGGCGATCCAGGCAGCACTGACAGGCCATCTGGTGATCAGTACATTGCATACCAATGATGCACCGGCCGCTATTACCCGACTACTTGAACTGGGTATTCCGTATTATTTACTGCGCAATACACTGATTGGCGTAATCGCTCAACGACTGGTGCGTACACTTTGTCCAAGCTGTGCAACGACTGCGCAAGTCAATGTGGAAGACTGGAATGGTCTGGTTACTCCCTGTGCGATTCCCGCCCCTGATGTGGTGCATGAAAAGGGCGGATGCGACGAGTGCAGGGACAGTGGTTACAAAGGTCGCATAGGACTGTATGAGATCATGCAGCTGACACCGGGTGTGAAAAAAATGATCCTGCCGGAATCTGATATTGGCTTGTTGAGAGATCAGGCAGTAAAAGACGGGATGGAACCACTGAGAGTTAGCGGTGCCCGTAAAGTAGCTGCAGGTGTGACCACTATGGCGGAAATTTTGCGCGTAGCTCCACCACCGATGGACTACTAGCCAGCATCATTCAAGCTCGGTGATGAACTGATCATCACCGACTTTGATGATGTCACCTGCAACAATTTTTTTGCGCTTGCGGGTTTCGATTTCTCCGTTGACGTAAACCATTTCCTGCTCAATCATTTTTTTTGCCTCACCGCCGCTTTGCGCGAGTCCTTCAAATTTAATTAGCTTGAAAAGCTCAACTGGCTCTTTGTTGAGGGCGACCTTGCGCATGGCTGTTCTTTATGTGGGTTGGTGCCTTGAGTTTATCTTACTTGTATTGCAGATGAACAGCGTCGTTGGTGAATGGCATGTTTTGAATGTATCGATTAGACTTTGAGTCTGTTTGAATAGCTAATCGAGGTTTGTCATGCCAAATGGATCCTGTCTTTGTGGTGCAGTCACGTATGAAGCTTCTGAACCGCTGGAAAATCTCGTTCATTGCCATTGCTCTATGTGTCGCAAAATTCACGGCACACCCTTTGGCAGTTATGTGAGAAGCAAACAGGTTAATTTTAAAAGTGGTAAGGGCAACATTGCACGCTATGAGTCATCGCCCGGTTTTTGTCGGTGTTTTTGTGATCAGTGTGGCTCTGTATTACCAGAGGATGTTGACGGTGCAGAATATTATTTTGTGCCCGCGGGAGGTCTTGATGATGCTATCGCTGCACGTCCTGAAAAACACATATTTGCAGGCTCAAAAGCAGACTGGTATCAAATAACCGATTCACTGCCGCAAGTACATGAGTACGATTCTGTGGCCATGGATCAGGGCCTTGAATCCATGCCGCAGCCTGATCGCAGTGGTGCTGAACCAAACCATGTGTCTGGTAGTTGCCTTTGTGGACAGGTAGCTTTTAAATACAAAGCTGGCTGTGCAAAGCTGATGATGCTGTGTCATTGCAGCCGCTGTCGCAAAGTTAAAGGTGCAGCGCACGCGGCCAATGTGTTTGTAAAGCCCGATGATTTCGAGTGGACTAAAGGTGAAGACCAGCTAGTGAATTACGATCTTCCTGACGCTGAGCGGTTTGGCAATAGCTTCTGTAAGCACTGTGGTTCATCTGTGCCGCGACAATCTTCAAAGTCTCCGATGGTAAATATACCCGCTGGTGTACTGGACGATGCTCCGGGTATTGAACCCAAATGCCATATCTTTGTTGGATCAAAGGCAGACTGGTTCGACGTCACTGGTGAGACGCCGCAACATGATGAAATGCCGCCTGCCTGAATCCCTCTTTGTATTCATCGGCAGACAAACTTTACAGGCAAAAAAAACGGGACCTTAGTGGTCCCGTTGTCTTGTTGCTTTAAGTTGTACTTAGCCAGCTATCGCTTTTTCAAACAGCGGCTCAATGGCTCTGGCTGAGGTCTGGGCAACGACTCTGTCGATTTCCTTGCCGTCTTTGAACATAACCAGTGTGGAACGTCGTCTGATTTTAAGATCTTTGGTAATCTGATCTTTTCGGTACGTATCCCAGTCAACTCGAAAGACTGTCACAACCTGGTATTTTTCGTTAGCGTCGATAAGTGCACTCACGGTGCGCTCTTGAACTCTACAGGTGCCTCACCAGGTTGCGGCAAAGTCCAGCATGAACGGCTCACCACTGGCGAGAGCTTTTTGATAAGCCTCTTTGGTGAATTCCACCTGGCTGCTGCCTCCCGCCAAAACGGGGGAAGTGGCAAGTGCCAGTGTAGAAAGAGCCAGAAATTGGCGTCTTTTCATATCGAATTGATCCTCTAAATGGGTTAATTGGGGGCGGGAAATCGCATAAACGTAGACAGCCAAAATGTGTGTAAGTTCCTGCTTTTTGGCAAGAAACAGAATAATGCGGGGCGCATTATTTGTTTCTATTGATGACAAAGCAAATTTAGGGCATCAGAGCTATTAACCGGCGAAAGCTTTTTCCATCACAAACGTCCCCGGACGGCTGTTTGAGCCTTCGGTCAAGCCGAATTTTTCACAGATAGTCTTCATGTCCTTATTGAGCCCCATCGAGCCACAGATCATTACTCGGTCTGTTTCCGGGTTGAGTGGATCCAGACCCAGATCGCTGAACATCTGGCCGCTCTCAATCAACTGGGTAATGCGTCCCTGGGGTGTAAATTCTTCCTGAGTAATTGTGGGGTAGTAGCGCACTCTCGGGGCTGCCATTTCACCTATCAGCGGGTCCTCTGGCAGGCTTTTAATCAGTTGCTGGCTGTAACCCAGCTCTTCGACCTGTCGACAGGTGTGAGTCAGGATAATTTCGTCAAAGCGCTCGTACAGATCCGGGTCGCGAATCAGAGACGCAAAAGGGGCGACACCTGTGCCGGTTGCGAACAGATACAAGCGCTTGCCAGGCAGCAATGCATCGAGCACCAAAGTGCCAACGGGCTTGGGTTGAACAACAATTTTATCGCCAACTTTAATTTTTTGCAGTCGCGAGGTAAGCGGTCCGTCCTGAACTTTAATGGAATAAAATTCGAGCTCATCATCCCATGAGGGACTTGCGATCGAGTATGCGCGCTTGAGCGGCTTTTTAGTGTCATCTGGCAAGCCGATCATTGTAAACTCGCCTGACCTGAATCGCAGACTCGGCGGGCGTGTTACTCGAAATGAAAACAGGCTGTCGTTCCAGTGTTTAACTGAAGTGACGGTTTGCTCGTTGGGGTTAATCTGGGTCTGATGGTTCATTTTTCTTGTTAATATTTTGTCGCGTTGGGGTAATTGTATGGTCGGTTTACTGGTTTTTACAGCCCTGAAGCCCGCTATTTGGTCAGAATTGTCAACTGTTCAACTCACCGGGCTGAACGTGCAACGTTGTTTCGAACAGGGAGCGCGATCATGAAAATTGAACTGGCGTTTGGACAGACCGGATTGGAAGTTGATCTGCCAGCTGAGGTAGATGCCTCGATATTGCGAAAGCCTGCAATGGATGCCAGCCAACCGGCAGCGGAGCTTATACAGCATGCACTCGATCACCCGATCGGCTGCGGAGATTTGTCTGTGCTTGCTGCAGGTGCGAGAACCGCTTGTATTTTGATCTGCGATATCACCCGCCCGGTACCTAACGGGACGTTTTTGCAACCGATAATCCGTCGACTCACTGAGGCGGGTGTACCTGCAACTGGAATCACTGTGCTGGTGGCAACGGGACTGCACAGACCCAATCTGGATCAGGAACTTGAAGAGCTTCTGGGCGACCCCTGGGTTCAGAAAAACGTACGAGTTGTGAATCACTATGCCCGCGATGAAGACAGTTGCATACATCTGGGTGTCACAGAAAAGCACTCGGTACCGGTGGGTTTAAATAAACTGTTGGTTGATGCAGATATAAAAATTGCCACAGGTTTGGTTGAACCACACTTTATGGCAGGCTATTCCGGTGGTCGCAAGGTAATAGCGCCGGGTGTTGCCCATCATGAGACCATACGTACATTTCACAGCGCACGCTTTATGGAGCACCCACTGGCAACTTCCTGTGTGCTGGACGGCAATCCATTGCACGATACGCAGCTTGAAATTGTACGTATGTTAAGTGGCATCGTGCTAAGCCTTAACACCGTGCTGGATGAACACCGCAATTTAATACACGCAACGTTTGGTGAAGTGATTGAAAGCCACCTGCAGGCTGTTGAGTTTGCTCGTGCAAGTTGCGAACTGAATGTTGGCAGAAAGTACAAGACCATACTGACCTCTTCTGCTGGCTATCCGCTGGATAAAACTTATTATCAAACAGTAAAAGGCATGGTGACGCCGCTCGGTATTCTTGAAGATGGAGGCGACCTGATAATCGTTTCAGAGTGCTCGGAAGGATTTGGCTCAGAAGAGTTTTGTGAAGCGCAAAAGCGACTGGTCGAGCTGGGACCTGAGGGGTTTCTCGATTCGATTGCCGAGAAATCTTTAGCAGATGTTGATGAATGGCAAACTGAAATGCAGCTAAAGCCAATGCGAGTTGGAAAAATCAAACTGTTTGCACCTAACCTTGGCGATGATCCCTCGGCGCTAACAGGGGTTGAGCCGGTGACTAATCTTACAAACAGTATTATGGAGAGCATAGAGCGCCAGGGTGATAACAACATTGCAGTGATTCCGGAAGGGCCATACGTTGTGCCGTTCGCATCATCACGGATGCCTGTATAAAAATGAGTGTAAACACTACCCCCAATAATGTAGTGACGCGTTTTGAGTAAGTTGCCAGCCGTTTCACGCATTGATCTTATGCCGCTTGGCGGTATTGCTGGTGATATGTTCGCCGCTGCGATGTTCAGTGCTTATCCGAAACTCCATGAACAGTTTTGCAATGATCTCAACTCGCTTGGTGTTGATGGAATAACCGCATCACTTGAAGATCGGATGTCAAATGGGTTGCAGGCTAAGTATTTTAATGTTGTGCAGAATACTTCAGCGAAACCGCCACGCACATTAGCTGCAGTGACGGAGTTTTTAGAATCCGGCTCACTTTCCAAATCCATCGTAAAACATGCAACAGGCTTGTTCACGTTACTTGCACAAGCTGAAGCCGACGTGCATGGCAAGAGTATCGACACCATTCATTTTCATGAAGTATCAGACTGGGATTCAGTGGTGGATCTTGTGGCTGCGGCCGGAATTATAGAGCGCCTGAATTGTCCGGTGTGGCGGGTCGGCGCGCTGCCACTGGGTGGCGGCACGGTGAATACTGCGCATGGAGACATACCAGTGCCTGCACCTGCGACACTTGCTATGTTAAAAGGATTTCAATGGCATGACGATGGTGTGTCCGGTGAGCGAGTGACACCAACCGGTGCTGCCATAATCGCGTATCTTAAAGCGGTGCCAATCGGAATGATAACGCTGCCTGAAGATCTGTGTGCCACCGGATCCGGCTGTGGTACCCGAGAGCTTGAGGGACGCGCCAACCTTTTGCGAGTCACAGCTTTCTCCGGTACCGCAAGTGCTTCAGCTCGCGAGCCGAATGCGTCGCACGACGAAGTACTTCGATTAGCATTTGAAGTAGATGATATGACACCGGAGGAAATTGCCTGGGCTACAGACAGTTTGCGTAATTCAACCGGGGTTTATGATGTTGCCTGTATTACTATGGACGGCAAGAAAGGCAGAACATCGACTGGTATCAGGGTTATCGGATCGACTTTGCACATGGACGATATGATTAATCAGTGTTTTGCAGTTACGTCGACCATTGGTATCAGACATGAAACCGTACAGCGCGTTACACTGAACAGGTCAGAGCATAAGGTTAACAACGTAGCTGTCAAGGTGGTTGATCGTCCGGCGGGTCAGATCACAGCTAAAACTTCAAGTGACGATCTTGCCGATTGTCACTCGTTGTCAGAGCGACGACAGCTGGCGGAGGCAGGTCGACTCGCGGCGTTGCAAAATCTCGAGCCTGAATAAGTGAGCATGGGGAGTGACACTGTGAGCCTTGAAAGACTTGAAGAAATTCTATCTGAACAAACGAATGAACTATTCATCGCACTCAGTGGTGGCATAGACAGTATTACCCTGATGAGCGTAGCTGCCAAAGTGCGATCTGCACCAACAGTTGCAGTGCATGCAGTTTCTGCGGCAGTACCTTCTGATGCCACTGTGCGTTGCCGCGAACTTGCAGCAAAGTACAATTGGCAGCTGCTGGAACTGGATGCCGGAGAATTTAGCAATAAGCAGTATTTGGCGAATCCGGTAAATCGATGTTACTACTGCAAGAGCAGTTTATTCGACAGTATTACTTCCCACCTTGGTAGCAATTCCTGCATAGCCACCGGCACGAACAGAGATGATCTCGGTGATTACAGGCCCGGTCTCAATGCCGCGGGTGAGCGCGGAGTCTGGCAGCCTTTTGTTGAGGCCGGTGTCGGTAAAAATGAAATCAGAAAGATAGCTGTGCAATATGGTTTGGGAGAGTTATCTCAGTTACCGGCACAGCCTTGTCTTTCGAGCCGTATTGAAACCGGAATTAATATCAATACTGATGACCTCGGGTTTGTCTACCAAATGGAGAAAGCGCTAACGACGCATCTGGGTGCCGGTGATATTCGCTGCCGTATTGTATCTGGCGGTGTTGTTGTGCAATTGCCTGCAGACAGTTGTGTGTTTACCAATAAGTCTGATCGCCAGTCAACAGAGACGTTAATTGAAAGAATTTGTTCTGAGAAGCAAAGAAAGTTCTTAAAGATTGAACCATACAAAATGGGCAGTGCGTTTGTACATAAAGAAAAGGACGGGGTCGCTACCCGAAGGGTTTGATCTTGACAGACTTTAATTTTGACTGGCAGCGTAAGTCCCGTACTGGTATTGCCGAAGCGGTCCTGTGTGGTAACAAGTCCGGCCGACAGATCAAAGAAATAGTTAGTGCAGCTCAGGATAAGCAGCAGTCACTGCTGTTAACACGGTTATCAGTTGATGTTGCAGAGGAGCTGCTCTCTAATAATAAAAACTTTGACTGGCATCCGTTATCTCGGACAGCGTTTATCGACAATGGCATGGCAAAGCCGGTTGCTTCAGAGTGTTTAATTGTTACGGCAGGAACGTCTGATGTTCCGGTGGCAGAAGAGGCACGCCGTACCTTGTTATTTAACGGGCTTGATGTTCAGGTGCTAAACGACTGCGGCGTTGCCGGGTTGTGGAGACTGACTGACCAGCTTGCAGTATTATCACGCGCACCTGTTATCATTGCGGTGGCTGGTATGGAGGGTGCGCTTTTCTCTGTACTGGCAGGACTGGTGCCTGGTCTGGTTATCGCGGTTCCGGGTTCAACCGGTTATGGCGTTGCAGAGGGCGGACAGGCAGCTTTGAGCAGTGCGCTATCCAGTTGTGCACCGGGCGTGGTGGTTGTGAATATCGATAACGGCTTTGGTGCAGCGTGTGCGATGTTAAAAATGCTTGCCAGCCAGAACCTAAATACAACAACAGAGTAACTAACAGGTTGCTTAAATCATATTGATTCCGGTACGGGGTCAAATTAATAACAACGTCTGCAACACTCGTGTTGTTCAGCACGTTACTACAGAGAATAGTATGAGTCAGTCAGTTGTTTTGGTGAACCCTGTCTACGGCCCGACACAGGCTGAACTTGAAGCGAGCTATAAAGTACACAAACTCTGGGAGGCTGCGGATAAATCACAGCTACTATCAGTAGTTGCAGATGATGTGCGAGGTATAGTGACTGATGGTGGCTCGGGTGCCAGTGCAGAGCTTATGCGTCAGTTGCCCAATATCGAAGTGGTAACTGTTTTTGGAGTAGGGGTGGATGCTGTGGATCTTGATTACTGCAAAGCCAACGGTATTCGTGTTGGCAATACACCTGATGTACTTTCTGATGATGTTGCTGATCTCGCCCTTGCGTTGTGTCTTGCAAGTTACCGGCAAATTCCGCATGGCCATAATTATGCGAAGGCCGGGCAGTGGGAGTCGGACGGGCCAATGGTGCTGACAACAAAATTCAGCGGTACCCGTGTTGGAATATTCGGGCTTGGTCGGATAGGTCAGTCTATTGCACAAAGGCTTGAGGGCTTTGATTGTGATATCAGTTACTGCAACCGCCGCGAACGCAATGATGTCGACTATAAATATTTCTCGGATGTGCGTGAGATGGCGCAGGCAGTTGATTGCCTCATCCTTGCAGTCGCACCAACTCCTGAAATGGCAGGCATTGTTGGTACTGATGTGCTGGAAGCCTTAGGGCCTGATGGACACATCATCAATATTTCGCGCGGACTTGTTATTGATGAAAGTGCATTAATAAAAGCTTTGAAAGAAAATCAGATCGCTGGTGCCGGTCTTGATGTGTTCGCCAACGAGCCCTCTATTCCTGAGGCACTCAGACAGCAATCTAATGTTGTGCTGCAACCGCATGTTGCCAGTGGCACTGTGCAAACGCGTACTGCAATGGGTAAGTTGATGTTAGAGAATCTGTCGAACTACTTTGAAGGAAAAGAACTTACTGCATTTGTAGCGTGACCTGGGATCACTACGGGAGATGACCAGCAGACTAAGAGAGTGCTGCCTGCTTAAGCAGTAGTGATCAGGCGGGAGGAGAGATTTATGATGCGCTGCAGATTGCAACGCATCACGCAATACAGATTGCTTAGTTAGCAGGCGGCAGTGACGCGAAGTATGCTGCCACGTCTTCCATATCCTGCTCACTAAGGCCAGCAGACATTGGAGCCATGATGGCTGATTGCGCGCCCTTGCGCTCACCGGATTTAAAAGCTTTCAGCTGGTTGACCATATATTCAGCGTTCTGACCGGCAAGGTTTGGGTAGGACGGTACGATAGCAACACCGTCAGCACCGTGGCATGCCTGACATGCGACAGCTTTGGCTTTGCCTGCGGCAGCATCGCCCGCCGCCTGTGCAGCTGAACAGCAAAGAAGTGCAAAAGCAGTCGTGAGTAAGTATTTCATTGGGTTTCCTGATGAGTTTGATACAGCATGGTTCGCTGCAGCGAAACGCAGCCTTAACGAAAGCCGGGCCATTTGCGGCCCGGTGTATAACGTTTTTGTCGGACTATGAGGCTTTCTTCATCTCCGCGGCTTGTGCAATCACAACTTCGGCAACGTTGGCCGGGCACGGGGCGTAGTGAGAAAATTCCATGGAGAACTGACCACGGCCTGATGTCATGGTTCGCAGATCACCAATGTAGCCGAACATTTCACTCAGTGGCGCGTCTGCTTTGACGCGAACACCGGTGACGCCAGCTTCCTGACCCTGAATCATGCCGCGACGACGATTCAGGTCACCGATCACATCACCAACGTGATCTTCGGGAGTGAACACGTCGATCTTCATGATCGGTTCAAGCAGTTGTGGGCCGGCCTTCGGCATTGATTCCCGATAAGCTGCACGAGAGGCAATTTCAAATGCCACAGCAGAGGAGTCAACCGCGTGGAAACCACCGTCATTCAAGGTGACTTTGAAGTCGAGGCAAGGGTAGCCTGCAAGCACGCCATTTTCGATACTTTGCTTGAAACCCTTCTCAACAGCTGGCCAGAATTCGCGAGGTACATTACCACCGGTTACCTTTGATTCAAACGTAAAGCCGGTACCCACTTCTGCAGGTTCGATGGTGAATTCGATTTGTGCGAACTGACCTGAACCACCGGTCTGCTTTTTGTGGGTGTACTTGTCTTCAACCGTCTTGGTAATCGTTTCACGATAAGCCACCTGCGGCTTACCTACTTCGACGTCAACATCGTGGGTACGTTTCAAAATGTCGACTTTGATATCGAGGTGAAGTTCGCCCATGCCTTTAAGGATGGTTTCACCACTTTCTTCGTCTGTCTCAACGTGGAACGAAGGATCTTCCTGAACCATCTTGCTGAGTGCCAGACCCATTTTCTCAGATCCGCCTTTGTCTTTCGGCGAGACAGATATAGAGATAACCGGATCAGGGAATACCATCGGTTCCAGTGTCGCAGGGTTTTTAACGTCTGCAAGTGTATGACCCGTCTGTACGTTTTTCATACCAACGATCGCGACGATGTCACCAGCCTGTGCGCTATCGAGTTCTTCACGCGAGTCAGCATGCATCTCTACGATACGGCCGATTCGTTCTGTTTTACCGGTAAAGGTATTCAGCACGTTGGTGCCTTTGGCAAGTGTGCCGGTATAGATACGTGTAAACGTAAGCGCACCGTAGCGGTCGTCCATAATTTTGAACGCCAGCGCACGAAGCGGCTTACCTGGATCAACGACTGCGAACTCACCAGTCTCGTTACCTTCAAGATCAACTTCCGGCTGAGGTTTAACTTCAGTCGGGTTGGGCAGGTAGTCGACAACCGCATCGAGTACGTTTTGAACGCCTTTGTTCTTGAACGAACTGCCACAGAATGTCGGGAAGAATGCGAGGTCGATGGTGCCTTTGCGAATGCATTGCTTCAGGGTTTCCATATCTGGCTCTTCACCTTCAAGATACTTCTCCATCGCATCGTCGTCCTGCTCAACAGCAGTTTCAACGAGTTTCTCACGGTACTCTTCTATTTTGTCTGCCATGTCTGCAGGCGGATCAGTAATTTCATAAGCCATTGGATCGCCGGTGCTGTCCCAGATCCATGCTTTACGGGTTAGCAGATCAACGACACCAGTGAAATCATCTTCGATACCGATTGGCAGAGTCATGACAAGAGGTACTGCACCGAGTACATCTTCGACCTGTTTGGTTACCCGGTAAAAGTCAGCACCCATACGATCAAGTTTGTTGACGTAGATAATACGCGCAACACCCGATTCGTTGGCATACCGCCAGTTGGTTTCTGACTGGGGCTCTACACCGCCTGAGCCGCAGAATACGCCAACACCACCGTCGAGTACTTTAAGAGAGCGATACACTTCAATAGTGAAGTCAACGTGGCCTGGTGTATCGATAATGTTTAGTCGATGGTCGTTCCAGAAACAGGTAGTCGCTGCAGACTGAATAGTGATACCACGTTCCTGCTCCTGATCCATGAAATCAGTGGTCGCTGCACCGTCATGGACTTCGCCGATTTTGTGAATCTTACCAGTCAGTTTCAGTATGCGCTCAGTCGTTGTGGTTTTTCCCGCGTCGACGTGGGCAAATATCCCTATGTTTCGGTATAGCGTTAAGTCAGTCATGTCGTTTCTCAAAGATAAAAAGCACCGGTGTCAAACACCAGTGCGCGTACGGCGCAGGCCGTGGGGTCAAGTCCGCTTTGCCTTGTGGGATCCGTCGTGAGATCGCACGTGGCAAGGCGCTACGTATGCGCGGTTTTTTAAAACCGTTAATTTAGTGCCACCTATAGCAGTAAATGTCTGAACAGGCGAGAAAATCGCTGTCGACAACAACCTGCAATGTCCGGTAGTTACGACCTCAGTTGAAAAGCGGCAATATGAATTGCTTTGTCAACTTAACCGGTGAGGCAGCGGCTTGCTAGCGCTGCGGAATATAGGCGAATGAGTACTGATTTTCAAGGTAAAACGAACTAATTGCTCGTTTTAGCGAGTATTTGCAACGTTCTGATGAAATTGAGCTCAACTTATTCGATTTGCGGCCGCAAACCTGTGATCGGAAAAACACTGATGGAGTGTTCAGGTGAGTACCAGCAGGTACCGTCTGTGATTTGGCCAGAAATCCAGCTTCCTCCATCCACACAACGAAAAAGTAAGGATCGACGTGTGATTAAAAATATACAGAAATTGATGTGTCTGCTGCTGTTGCTATACGGAAATTCAGCGAGCGCGGGTGTAGATTGCACCGAATCTCCCCATACTCGGCTCGAGATAGCCATTTGCGGAGAGCCGGTTTTGCACGCTATTGATCAGGAGCTGACTGATGCGTTAACTCGTGCTCAGCGACGCGGGATCATCGACCGGACTGACGTTCGCGAACAACGCAACCAGATTGCTCGTCAATGCTGGCGCGAAGCAGAGGAAAGTTTGAATTCCTGCGTGCACCGTGCCGAGTTGCAGGCGCTCGAGTGGGTTGCCGTAGAACTGGGTGAGTTCGAAGGCGAGAATGCTGAAAAAAACCGTGTTCTTAGAGAACGACTCAGGGAAGGTCTGGTGCATCAGAAATTTCTGTTGCAAAAACAGCTGGAGTTAGCGGAGAGCACGATGCGTCGCACCGGCAATCCGGATCTGACTGTTGTGACGATATTTGAGCTTATTCGTATAAATGAACGGCAACAGCATCTGCGAATCTCTGGTGATAGCGCTGGCGGTGCCATTGAAGATCGGACAACTGAAGATCGGACAGGCGAAGGTCGGGCGATTGCTCAACTTGAACTACGTTTGGCGGCGGGTTGCAGTCATTCTGTGTACGGAAGTAAGTGGCGCAAAATGGTTGAACGCCGCGAAATGAGTTGCGACAAAATAAAACACCCGCAAGGTGAGTTATACAGCTCATATAAATTCGATTAAAGCGTCTCGCAATCCGATAGACGGCGATCGAAGCTATTAAATCAGATGACATGTAAAACCAGCTGGTATAGTCGTCGCGTCTAAATGATTGTGCGAGAGCTGCGTGACACACTGCCTGCTGTTTGATAGTGACGGTACTCTGGTTGACAGCGAAGCGATAAATACAGAAGCACTGGCAGATGAGCTGGCACTTTTTAACATCGCTGAAGACAAAACTTCCCTGCTAACCCGATACCGCGGCTGGCAATTCAAAGCAATACTTGAAGAACTCAGTGCGCTGCATGGCGTTGAATTAAACTCGGCATTCGAAACTGCCTTTCGTGCACGTGCCAGTGGTTATTTTGCCGAAAAGCTTGAGCCGGTTGCCCACATTCGGGATGCACTTTTGCAATTGCAGCACGTTAAGTGTGTTGCGTCGAATGCGCCGATGAATAAACTGACACAAGTGCTGGATAAAACAGCGTTGTCCGAGTTCTTTAACGGCAACTTGTTCAGTGCCTACGATATCTCGCGTTTTAAACCGGATCCTGCGTTGTTTTTGCATGCAGCGCAGATGATGCAGTTTGATGCATCAAAGTGCATCGTGGTTGAAGATAGTGAAGTTGGCGTTCAGGCCGCAATAGCAGCTGCAATGAAATGTGTTCACTACAAACCTGGCGGTAATAACGTTGCGACAGTCACAGATTCCAGTGTGGTCAGTATTTCAAGTATGCTTGAGTTGCCATCTGCCGTTGCCCAACTCGAAGGGCAGACCTGAGGCTTAAGACTTAAATAATCTGCCTGTATTGAATCAAACCGGCTACACAAAAGACTGAGGTAATTTTGGCCAAAACTGACGTCGGACAATGTGCGCTGTGCAGGCGACAATCATTGTTGACCGCTCATCACCTGATCCCGCGTAAGCTGCATCGCCGTAAGCATTTCAGGAAAAATTTTGCAAAAGTCGATCTGCAGCAGACAGTACTAATCTGCCGGGATTGCCACAACGGATTGCATAGTTTGTACGATGAAATGCAGCTCGGCAAAAACCTCAATACAATTGCAAAGCTACTGCAGGACCCACAGGTGAAAAAGCACGTTGACTGGGTTGCCCGTAAGCGCACGCATTGGCAATGAACTACAATATGGAGAGTCTGCACAAAATGAAGTGCAGATAAAAACACGCTTATGTTAAGCCTAGCTGCTCTGGAATTGTGCCCCGGTCATCGTGAATAATCCGCTTGAACCTATCCGCGTAGAATTTTCTGACATATTGGTCTGGATGAAAGAGTCGCTGCTGCTGTTTCGTCGTCGGCCGGTTGTGTTTCTTGTTATCTCTGTAGTTTTCTTTTTTGTTTGCCACAAAATAAGAATCACAGGCTTTCTGACTTTTTTCATTGCTTTATTGCTTTGCCAGGTCAGTCTGGTGATATCAATTGTGGTTGCGCGTTGTGCCGATGAGTCCAGACCGCTCACTTTAAACATCTGGTACCGGAGCTTGCTTAACAGTATCGTACCAGTGCTTCTGTGTTCAGCGTTTTATGTTTTGTTGTGGGTGATTGCGTCACAACTTGCCAGCATGTTATTCCTCGATGAGGTGGTTTCAGAAAGCAGCATGCCGCCACCAATTGCGGCGTTGCAGTGGTTGTATCCCGGTACGATTTCACTGTTTATTGTCTATATTGGCATCATGGTAACGACAATGTGGTTTCTACTACCTCTGTCTGTGTTTCATAGAATGGGTTTTGTCGATCTGGTGTTGTTTGCCAAACAGGGAGAGCGCAAGAATTTTCCCGTCATTGCTGCTGCCAGCTATCTGCCGTTTATGGTGTTTTTTGTCTTGTTTGTGTTTAGCGAGCTGGCGTTGGTGGTAGCAGTAGTGGCATTGCCGCTATTTGCAATATACATGTATGTGAGTTTCAGGCATGTATATATGGGGCGTAAAGAAAGTCAGCCCGCAAAGGTAGCTGCTGTTGACGCAGTGCCTGTAGAGTCGGGCTAAATTTAAGTCCGGCCCGGTGTTTCTGGATAATTTAGTGTTATACGAACTATGCCGGACGTCTGCGACGGCTTCGTCGTTTGCTTGCGCCGGAAACTGATCCACCCGCAACGCTCATATCACCCTGCAGTTGAGACGTTGCACCGACTGACACATCGCCGAGTTCTGCGACGATTTTGTTGAGCGTTGGTGTGGCACCTCTTTGGTATCCGTCCAGTGCTTCTTTCATTGCTTTGATGTGTTCGGGTGATGTGCCGCAGCAACCACCAATGATGGTTGCACCGGCATCGAATGCCAATTGTGCATAACGACCCATCAATTCCGGTGTGCCGTTATAGACAATCTTGCCGTCGATGTACTCGGGTATTCCGCAGTTGGCTTTTGCAATAAAGGCTGGAGGCTCGGCGAATTCGCTGCAGCTTTTTTTCATGTTCATCATAGCTGCTACTACCTCTGCAGCACCAACGCCACAGTTAGTGCCGCAACCGGTCAGGTCTGGCAGCATTTCTGAAGCGAGGCTGACAATGTCTGCCGCGGTAACACCCATCATGGTGCGACCGTTGGTATCGATACTCATGCAGAAGACAATTGGCAGTCCGGTGGTTTTAGCACCGAGAAATGCTGCCTGTGCTTCTTCCAGTGAGGAAAGTGTTTCGATCCAGATGATATCGGCACCACCGTCTGCCAGTGCCTGCGCCTGCTCTGCGAATGCCTCTGTTGCAGCTTCAATGGTGAGAGTACCGGCGGGTTCAAAGATTTCGCCTGTCGGGCCTATGTCGCCGGCAACAATAACTTTGCGACCGCTTTTGTCCACCGCTTCACGCAGCAGTTCGGCGGCACGCTGATTAAGCTCAACGACGCGCTTCTCGCCATTGTGTAACTGCAATCGGTAGCGGTTGCCGCCGAAGGTGTTGGTCAGTACCAGGTCAGAGCCCGCTTCAATAAAGCTTTCGTAGTGACGGGTAACACGGTCGGGGTGATCGGCATTCCAGAACTCCGGAGAATCACCGGTTTGAAGACCCATGCTAAACAGGTTGGTGCCGGTTGCACCATCAGCGAGGCTGTAGCTTTTTTCCTGCAGAAATTCTG
>CAYLZS010000018.1:0-4688 GCA_964388065.1 uncultured Granulosicoccaceae bacterium | reverse complement strand
TCTGACAACGATAAGCTGAATATATTTTTGGATGGCGATGCAGTGAATTTGGCTCCGCAGGGTACAGCGAGTCAGTCGACTACATCTCACAATGGTTTTCCAAGTCGCGCGATAGACAATAACACCAACGGAAATTGGAATCAGGCATCTGTGACGCACACTGATATTAATTCCCCGGATTTGCCCTGGTGGGAATTAACGTTAGAAAATCCAACGAACATTGAGCAAATAATATTGCATAACCGCATCAACTGCTGTCTTGACAGGTTGAACAATGTCCATGTGTTTGTTTCGAATACGCCATTCGGTAATGCGACACTTGATGAACTGATAGCAGATTCGGGTGTATGGCATCAATACCTCGGCGGCGTGCAGGGAGCTAGAACTGAACTGACAATGCTGGACGTCGCTGGACAATATATTCGTGTGCAGCTGGCACAACCGGGTGCATTGTCACTGGCAGAGGTGCAGGTATTTGGTACAGAGGCAGCGTTGCTTGCAGAGAAAGAAAACCTTATCGACTGGATTCGTGGCAAGGATGTCAGAGATGAAAATGAAGATGGGAGCGCAACTGACAACAGAATGCATATGGGTGATCCGTTACATTCGACATCGGTCACCGTTAACTATGGTGGTGATGCAGCCAATCCTGATTCAGTGGTTTTTGTTGGCACCAATGAAGGGTATCTGCATGCTATCAGTTCAAGAACCGGCGCAGAAGAATTTGCGTTCATGCCGGAACCACTGATAGATAATATTGAAACATTGTACGGCGGGGACCCCAGAGACGGTAAAGTCTATGGCATGGACGGAGATCTGTCGTTATGGATCAATGATGATAACGGTAATGGGATTATAGATGCTGGTGTGGATAGCAGTGATCATGCGTACCTATATGCCGGTATGCGACGTGGTGGTAATCACTATTACGCACTGAACGTCACAGATAGAAGCAATCCAAAACTCATGTTCAGCATTCCGGAAAAAGATCCTGTAGCGTTTGCGGAACTGGGTCAAAGCTGGTCAAAGCCGGTCCTGTCAAAGATGCTGGTCAGTGCCAATAACGTGCGTGATGTGCTGATATTTGCCGGTGGTTATGATGAATCTCAGGATGACAAAGCGACCCAACTGCCAGATACCAAAGGCCGAGCTATTTAGATAGTTGACGCTTTAGATGGATCTGTAATTTGGAGTGGTCAGCCGACGGCTGCAGCCGGTGGTTCAACCAAAGCGTTTGCAAAGATGCTATACAGCATTCCGTCTGATGTTACGGTGATTGAGAAGGAAGGGCTGGCCTCACAAATATATGTAGGTGATATGGGTGGTCAGCTGTGGCGTTTTGATATATCTAATACAAACATGACCGGAGCAGACCTTGTGACAGGTGGCGTTATAGCGGAGCTTAGTGGCAATACTCAGGAAACAGCCCGTCGGTTTTTTCATGCACCTGATCTGGTATTGTCAAAATTCAAAGGAAGAACGGTTTTGAATATTGGTATCGGTTCAGGCTATCGCGCTCACCCCAAGGACACGTTGATAGTGGACAATTACTACCAGATACGCTATCCGTTTAAAGCCACGGGAACTTATGGTTTGCATCTGGATCAGGATGAAGTGCAAACCACGTTTGAACCCATTGACATGGATGATCTGTACGACACCACAGAGAATCTAATCGGCCAAAGCGATGATGCTGGTGTAATTGCCACGGAACGGGCTGCCTTGGAAAGTAGTGCGGGATGGTTTATAGAAATGGAAAGGGGTGGTGAGAAGATACTGGGCTCATCGACTACGTTAGAAAATGTAGTCAGGTTTATCAGCTACGTACCCGGCAATCAGGATGCTGGTGTATGTGCGCCTGATATTGGTCAGAGTTTCTTCTGGACAGTTAATCTCGAGGATGGAACTCCGTACGATACCAGAGACAAAAGTGACAGAGAAAGCGATGGTCCTTTGGAAAAAGAAGACAGATGGCAGGATATTCCAGGTGGTGGTTTGGCCCCACCGGTAAAGACAATATTTGTAGATACAGGGGATGGCGTAACCCCGACGAACGTATCCGGTGTTAACGTTTTGGATCAATTGGATAACGTTGATGTTACCAAAAGATGGTACTGGGCTGAAAATCCTGAGTAAGCTGCGAGGATTAGTTTAACAACTTCCGGATATCTACAGGGCGCCAGTAAACGACTGGCGTTCTAATAGGTAATAACGTGTGTTTATTATTTTAGCAATGGACTGATTTGTATCGTTTCTTAGATAGAAGAGCCTGTCTCTTCAGCTTGTCAATGACGGACAAACAAATTTCGTAGAGACTGTTATCTGACAGATTTACCGGTTCTGGATTCCTCGTCCGGACGGAATTTTGGTGTAACACTTGCTACTGTAGCGCCGTAACTTAGATCCGCTCTTCTGAAATGAGTTGTCTCAATGCGATGCCAGTATTGTCGCTCACTTAACGTGTGCCAGTCAGCGTGCGTTTCTAAAGAGGTCCCAGCCGACTTGAGACTTTACCAGATGCTTAAGATTCACTTATTCAAACGATCCCTTCGTCAATTATTCAACGCCTGCCTTATTAGTATCTTCTGTCTGCACCCAGTCTGGGCTGATGATACGGAAATATTTTTTGGCCCCGTTAGCGGTGCAGATGCTCAGCCCAATATACTTTTTGTGCTTGACCTATCAAATTCAATGCGGAGGTACGATTGCGCTAACTCTAACACTACTCCAACGTCCCCCTGTACTGACGGATCACCGTTCGGTAACCTGCGCCGCCTTGATCGTATGAATATCGCGTTTACTGAAATTTTAAACGCGGTTAAAGAAGTTAACGTTGGTATCATGAGATTCAGTAACAGGTGGAGTGGTTCGAGAGTCATCTATCCGGTTCGCGACGTCGAACAGCACTTATGTGATGGCAATCTCTGTGATGACAATACCGACTATGTCGGAGCAAGATCAACTGTACGGCAGGAATTGATTGATCTGACGACTAACATGGAATTGCAATGGGGTACACCGACGGTTGCAGCACTTCTGGAGTCTGCTTACTATATGCTGGGCGAGCCTGTTGAGTACGGAAAAATCCGCTGGAGAAAGGCAACAGGCGATAATCATAATTCCGAAGCTGGAGAGCTCTCAAGAGTATCGCATCCTGATTCCTACACGGGGGGTAATCTTTATCGTGACCCTAACGGTTTGTGTACAGATGCTGATCTGTCTCATCCAAGTTGCAGTAACGAGAGGATTGACGGGTCACCCGTTTATACCTCACCGATTAAAAATGAGTGCCAGGCAAATCACGTTATCCTGATAACTGATGGCGGTTCTACAGAACACCCTGAGGCGTTTACTCGTGCGACCAACTATGTCGGTACATGCCCGACATACACTAACAATAACGGTCGGTGTGCAGCTGAAGTAGCGAACCACATGTACGATACTAAGGGCATCTTTACCCACACTATAGGTTTTAACCTAAGATCAAACTGGCTACGGGATGTCGCTCTTAGTGATGCGGAAATACCTGATTCGGACGGCAATGCAACTCGATATTATGAGGCCTCGTCTACCGGTGATCTTGTTGATGCCGTGTTTAACATCATAAATTCGATTGATACAACTGATTCCACGTTCGTCGCACCGGGAGCAAGTGTGGACCAGTTCTCCAGACTTTCACATCGGGAAGAATTGTATCTGTCATTGTTTAAGCCAAGCCGATCTCCCGGCTGGCAAGGTAATCTAAAGCGCTATGCCTTAACCGGGGATAAGCTGCTTGATGTAAACGGCAATGCTGCAGTAGATGAGAACGGCGCGTTTGTAGATACTTCCCGAAGCTACTGGACAGGTTTTGACGATGGAGCTGATATAGCCATTGGCGGCGCTGCTTCAAAGCTCGACCATAACACTCGTAAAGCGGTTACCTATACGGGTAGCAATGTTGAGTTGTTCAATGATGTTAACGCATTGAAAGCCGGAAATAATTCACTGAATATATTTTTGGACGGTGATGCAGTGAATTTGGCTCCGCAGGGAACAGCGAGTCAGTCGAGTACAGCCCACAACGGGTTTGCAAGCCGTGCAAAAGATAATAATACGAACGGACGTTATTTCGCTGGGTCCGTCACACATACGAATGCCAATTCTCCAGATCAACCGTGGTGGCAATTGACTTTAGCGGATCAGATACAAATTGAAAAAATAGTGTTACACAACCGTACTGACTGTTGTTCTGCAAGACTGAACAATGTTCATGTGTTTGTTTCGAATACTCCATTTGGTGGTGCAACGCTGGATGAGCTGCTGGCACAACCTGGCATTTGGCACCAATATCTGAACGGTGTGCAAGGCTCTAAAATGGAGTTAAATCTTAATACCACTGGCCGTTATGTTCGTGTGCAGTTGGCGCAACCGGGTGCTTTATCACTGGCGGAGGTGCAGGTATTTGGTGTAGAGGCAGCGTTGCTTGCAGATAAAGAAAACCTTATCGACTGGATTCGTGGCAAGGATGTCAGAGATGAAAACGAAGATGGGAGCACAACTGACAGCAGAATGCATATGGGTGATCCGTTGCATTCAACATCGGTCACCGTAAACTATGGTGGTGATGCAGCCAATCCTGATTCATTGGTTTTTGTTGGTACCAATGAAGGGTATCTGCATGCGATCAGTTCAAGAACCGGTGCAGA
>CAYLZS010000017.1:0-4287 GCA_964388065.1 uncultured Granulosicoccaceae bacterium | reverse complement strand
TGTATTTTTGGAACATGCAGCTGAATTGATAATTTGTGGCATCTGCCTGGGCCCCTCATTGCATAGAGACAAACAGACGAGAGTCTTTTTTATTTCTACAAGTTTTTGAGGTCACATTTCAATGTCATACGATTTTTCTTTTAGAGCCTCGGTTAAGCCGTTTGTTCTAAGTGTTGCACTAATTACAGTGCTACCCGGTTGTGCCAGCCTTTCTCCTTCGGCAAACGATGGATCAGACTTTCGCAAGGCTCTGTACGCCTCAGCCGGTGTTGGTGCAAGCCGACTCACACCCAGTGTTGAAAATTTTCCGAATCTGGATGTTAACGATCGGGTAGAACCTGCAGGACAGGTCACTGTTGGTGCTGATTTATCCCCAACTTTTTCTGTTGAGTTCCAGTCTGCCGACCTCGGTAGTGCCGGTTTTTCACCTGCCGGAGCTGCGGATGGCAGCTCATCTGCGGGTCGTCTGAACTACCACCTGAACGGTATCAGTGCGCTGGCATATATAGGCGGGAATAAAGACAATTATCGCCGTAAAGGATTTACCGGTTTTGGCAGACTCGGACTTGCCAGTATCGATAACAGTATCGTCGGTTCATCTCTTGTGTTTGAACGCGAAGACTCGTCACCGGTAATTGTCGGTGTTGGTCTCGAGTATGCAACCAGTAAAGGACTGGGTTTACGCGCTGAAGCACTGACTAACGGTGACGATACCAGTTATGGTCAGGTTGGTGTTCTGTACCGATTGGGTCTTGGTAGCAAAAGGCGGCCAAAACTTGCAGCGGCGAAACCTGCAATTACACCGGAACCGGTGAAGCCTGCCAAAATTCCAAAGCCGGTTGTCGCGGCTGCAAAGAAGCCGATCGACAGTGATCGTGACGGCGTAGCAGATGACTTTGACTCGTGTCTTTCAACTCCTTTTGGTATTGCTGTTAATAGCAATGGATGTGAATCGGCTGCTTCGTTCATTGATATGGTTCTGTTCGATGTTGATTCTGCCGAACTGACCTCAAGTGCGCGTTCTATCCTCTCAAATGTTGCAAGTCAGATGAATGCAATATCCGATGCCAGTCTAAACCTTGAAGGACACGCAGATTCGACAGGTGATGCAGACTACAATATGGCTTTGTCTGAGCGACGTGCCAGAAATGTCGCTCGATACCTGGTAGGTCAGGGTGTTAAGCAGTCACAGCTTTCCGAAGTTAACTCATTTGGCGAAGACTCGCCGGCAGAGGGCAATGATAGTGTTGATGGTCGATCTGCAAACCGACGTGTTGAACTGCACGGCAAAGGTTTTGTGCGCTAGCAGTTCCAGTCACGCCATGTAGCATGGTGTGAGAAGAACTTTGTTTCTGCACAGCTGTTGCTGTGTTAAATTAGAAAAACCCGCATTAATTGCGGGTTTTTTTATGCCCTCGGGCTTTGTTGAAAATACAGGGCGAGTGGATACCACACGCAAGTGCCGGTCAAAAGTTAATGCACAGTGTTACGAAAAAAAGCTACGCAAGAATAGGATTAATCGGCAACCCGTCTGACGGTTACGGCGGCAGGACCTTGTCTGTCATCTGTAAAAATTTCTTTGCCGAAGTCACATTGACAGAATCAGAGCAGCTTGTCATAGAGCCGGATGGCTATCGTTTTGATTCTCTCACCGCGTTGCGGGATCAAATCACTTTAAACGGCTACTATGGTGCCAGCAGACTGTTTAAAGCGACAGTCAACGTGTTTGCCGGTTATCTTGCGCGCCACCAGCCATCACTGTCTCTCGATAAGTGTTTCACAACAAGCTATAAAACGAATATCCCGCGTATGGTGGGCTTAGCCGGATCAAGTGCTTTGATCGTTGCTATGTTCAAGGCGTTAATGGAATTTTATCAGGTCAGTATAGATCAAAAAATTTTGCCCTCGCTCGCATTGGATGTTGAGCTTCGCGAGCTTGGCATAGGTGGAGGGCTGCAGGATCGGGTGGTCCAGTTTTACGAAGGGCTGGTCGCTATGGACTTTGCAGAGATGCGGGAAATTGATGGTTATCAATTCGGCAGTTATGAGATGCTCGACAGTGCTTTGCTGCCACCATTATATCTTGCCTACAGCAAGAGCTATGGTGAGTCCACTGAAGTGTTTCACAATAACCTGCGTGCGCGCTATGACGCAGGTGAAAAAGACGTGCTCAGTGCTATGCAGGAGCTGGCCGAATTAACCGGGCAGACATTGCTTGCAATGAAGAACGGTGACCGCACGTTGGTCAGTAAGTGTATGGACAGAAATTTTGATATACGCCACTCCATATCGAATCTCAATCCGCATCATGTGCAAATGATTCAAACTGCCAGATCGTGTGGTGTCAGTGCCAAGTATACGGGCTCGGGCGGTGCGATAGTCGGTGTATGCTCTGATGATGAAGTATTCGACGAACTAAAGCGACACCTCGGCGCAATAGGGTGTGAGGTGTGCAGACCAATTGTGTCTTAAGCCCGTGACCATTGCTATGATTCCCGCGATGTCACATAAGGTTTTTGCTACTGGCCGCACTATGTAATTGTGGAGAAACATTGAACACTGAGCTAAAGAATCGCGTTAATGCGGAGCTACCCGACTGGCAACTTGGGGATGATACCATCGAGAGAAGTTTTGCAACTACTGGCTGGAAGAGTTCTTTGATGGTTGCTAATGTAGTTGGCTACCTGGCAGAGGCCGCCTGGCATCATCCTGAACTGTCGGTTGGCTACGATACTGTCAAAGTAGTGCTGACTACTCACTCGGAAGGTGGTGTTACGGAGAAGGACATAGAGCTTGCGAAAAAGATTGATGAACTTGTGTTATGGCCGCCGCAGAGTGGTGTGTTGCAGAACCCGCCACAACGGTACGCCATCATTAAGTCTTGAGAACAAACTGTTCTCAGGCACCAGCAGTTTCGTCGCAGGAGCACTAGTTGAGCGGTATATCGTTGCTCGCTTTGTCTGACTGGTAAATGGCAGACAGATTGTCATACTGTTGCCTGATATTGCGAGCCCGGTTAATCAGAGTGGCAGGATCCGGGGAATTATCTATTAGCTCGTATACGCCGTGACTGGTCCAGAATTCGTTCTCGCGGTGATAGTCTTCGCGTCCAAAAACCTCTTTTAAAATTTTAAGGTCGTGCGGAATAGCGAAAGAATCACGCGAGTCTTTGTGGCTGAAAAAATAGTAAAAGTTGTCAAAGCCACACCAGGTAATAGCGGAAAGACACAGGCTGCACGGTTCGTGAGTGGATAAAAAAATCAGATCATTTGTTTGCGGACGTTCATTGGCAGGAATCTCATAGAATCGCTTTAACAAATGCATCTCGCCGTGCCAGAGCGGGTTGTCCATCTCGTTGTTGGTTTCTGCGAGATACGTGTCGAGTGATTCTTTGTGCAGCAGGCCGGCACCAAATATTTTGTTTCCGGCTGCTACCCCGGATTTTGTCAGTGGAAGTATGTCGTGCTCGATTACTTCCAGAAGCCGTACGGCCAGTGTGCTGTTGTCGTGCATGTGCGAGCCGGTTGTTTGGAAAAAGCCAGTGAGGGCAATTAGTGTAGCTAATTCAGTTGTGCTCTGTTTACGAGCCAGCGTCGGCTCTCGGTTACACCAAACTAGCGCAGGTAAGTGCGATAAGACTTCATCACTTTTTCGATGTATTTTTGTGTTTCAGGGTATGGGGGCACACCGTCGTATTTCGCCACAGCACCTGGGCCTGCGTTGTAGGCCGCGAGTGCCATCGTTATGTTGTTATCGTAGCGCCTGATCAATTCTGCAAGGTACTGTGTGCCACCACGAATATTTTGCTGCGGGCTGAATGAGTTTGTGACACCCAGGGATATCGCAGTAGCTGGCATGAGTTGCATGAGTCCTTCTGCACCAGCTGAAGATACAGCGGCTTTGTCAAAACAGGATTCGTTTCGTATAACTGCCAAAACCAGTTTCTCATCTATTTGAAATTCACCAGCGTATTTTGCAATGTCCTGCTGGTAGTTGGCCGCACGTTCATTCAGTCTGCGTTCGTTCATACCGAGACAGCTCCTGGTTGCAGTTTGCCGACCTTTGACTTCTATTAGTTTATAACGGGTAGAATCCTGAGATGAAGGTTTAACATTGGTGAACCAAACTGTGCCATCATTCTCTTTGTAGATATAGGTTTTATCTGCATACAGTGCGCCGCTGGTTAACGCGAGTACCGCGAGGCATAGGAGTACGGTCAGTTGCTTTTGCACAGATTCAGTCCACTTATTAAGTCTTTGAATATAAATTAACTATCGTCTTATATAT
>CAYLZS010000016.1:0-3649 GCA_964388065.1 uncultured Granulosicoccaceae bacterium | reverse complement strand
CAGGGTGCGTTCGCAGTAGCAGAGGTTCTGCCGCGCAGACTCCTAGCCTGCATTATTCATGAGGATTCGGCGCCCAGAGTCAATAGCGCTAAACAGGTCACCCTGGCGCCTGAGAAGCGTGGCCCGCCACGCGCCGAGGGGGATAGGGTGAGATGACGCGCTATTGGCTCTGGCGTCGAATAGACAGTCTGTCATTTCAAGATCAACCATAAATTCACCGCAAAAACTATAACTAAAGACATAAAAGCCAAATTCGCAGGTCGCCTCATGAATAATGCAGGCTAGCCCCGGCGAGCGGTGCGCTGTCGAACGGTTAACAGGACATCCCCTGCCGGGGGCCGTCATTTTTGAAAAGACCAAAAACGAAGCAAAAAGTCTTGTGCGGCCAATCTGCCCTTCGGGTGCCTGCGGCATTTTGAGAGTGCTCGTGTAAACGGGCCGCGCAAACTGCCATCCATGGCTGACAGCGCTCTTTGCGCCATCCATGGCGCGCCGACCCGCTTACACGAGCACTCTCAAAACTGATTAAACGCGGGTAGAGCAAGAGCGCTTTTTCGTTTGTTTAACTTAATTTTCAGAACAATTTTTCGTGAGTAGCCGAAAATACTTAAGTATAAAAATCAGACACTTGATAATTCGTTAGATGAAAGTCTGTGCTGTCAACTGTTCACTAGCTTGATCTGCTCTTGAGGCTATTGAATTATTGCAACGAGCCGCTATATACTGAGTTGTACCAAAGGGGACGACCTGGCTTCGACGCGGGTGGCAAAACCTTAGGAGCATGCCGAGGCGCAATTACCTCGTTAATCCAGTTGCAAAACCTTTAGTTGCCAACGACGACAACTACGCACTGGCTGCCTAATTAGACTTTAAACTCTAGTTAGTTCAGTTCTACCCCGAATCCGTTTTGCCTGTGACTCGGACCGGGGGCATCAGCCGCAGGATCGTGAGGGAGGGGAGCCTTGACCCAAACCACTAAATATTCAAAGGATCGTCAGACCAGCCCCTGTTCGTCGGGTCGGAATGATTAAATCAAAGACGAAACTAAGCATGTAGCGCCGAGGGCGGAGTACTGGCGGACGCGGGTTCGATTCCCGCCGCCTCCACCAACAAAAAATAAGGCCACTTCTAAAGTGGCCTTTTTTGTGCCTGCAATGCAGCCTTGTTAAATTCAGACCTTTTGGTGAAATACGAACGAGCGCATAGAAACCGAGCCCAGATCAATACCTTCATTAATAAAATAAAGCTCATCGTTCGAAGTGGATGCACCTGCGATTGTCATTGAAGGAATATAATGATCGAGCGTTGGGTGGGCTATCTTTAAAAGCTGCTGATCTGCATCAGCCAGTTTTTTCATATTGCGATCTTCCATCGCATCTACAAAAGCCTGGTCAAATTCCAAAGCCCACTCATATGCTTCACCATCAGGCCGGATCTGGCTTAAGTTATGAACAACATTTCCTGACCCCAATATCAATACGCCATGATCACGCAGATCAGAAAGGTACTTACCAATAGATTGATGCCAGTCGAGATCTTGTGAAAGATCTATCGATAGTTGAAATACCGGCACGTCTGCATCCGGGTACATAAATTTTAAGACCGTCCAGGCGCCATGATCCAGACCCCAGGTATCATCGGTTTTCGCATCTATTTGCGCGAGTAGCTGCGCGACCTTTTTCGCGAGAACGGGGTCTCCCTGGGCAGGATATTCCTGCTCAAACAATTCCTGTGGAAAATTACCAAAATCGTGAATGGTGCGCGGGCTGTCGGAAATATCTACCAGTGTGGTGCCACTTGTCATCCAGTGAGCAGATATAACAAGAATTGCCTGCGGTCGCGGCAGCGACTGACCCAGCTGAATCCAACTGTCCGTATAGGAGTTTTCTTTAATCGCATTCATCGGTGTACCGTGCCCGATAAACACAACTGGCATTCGATCTGACTTTTTAAGATTGCCTTTCAGATGCTGTATTGCTGAATTTAAAGACATAGATAATTACCCTGGATTAAAAATAATCGCGAACCGATGTGAGGACATCATTCTATTTTCGGATGCAATGACATCAGGCCTGACACGTTAAGTGGCAGACCTGATCTGATTTTCATGCGCTTTGAGTATTAACAACCGTTTGGTCCTTTTTAAACGGATCAAATGCATACGCTCCGTTACCCAGTAAAACCTGTACGGCAGCTGCTATGGATAGAAACAATGAATACTCCCAGCCTCCGTTATCGTTGGTGAATAACCAGCCGTTTCCACTGTGCACCCACAGACTACCAATAAGTATCGGAAGCAATGTCAGCGAGACGATGCGAGTTTGAACTCCGGCTATCAAAAGCACACCCCCTAATATTTCTGCAGCCATGGTCGGATAGGCCAGCCATCCCGGTAATCCCAGTGATGCGAAAAAACCGGCTGTACCTGCAGGCGTAAATACCAATACTTTTAACAGGCCGTGGGCAAGGAAGACAACACCCAGCGATACACGCAGCAAAAGCGCGGCGTAAGAGGCAGATTTTTGATTGTTCATGATGAGAATCCTTATCAGTTGTGTTTTGGAAGGACTAATATCGGCTTAATTCCTTTTCAACACAATGGAGATTATATAGAATTACTTTCCATATATTGTTCTTAATAGAAGGATAATCACTATGGATCTTGTTGACGGCCTGAAAGCTTTCGTCGCAACAGCGCAGACAGGCTCTTTTACCGAAGCCGCTGAGCGTCTGGGTGTCTCTAATCGCTTAACCTCAAAGTATGTGGCTGAGCTGGAGACCCGAATCGGCGCAAGACTACTGCAGAGAACAACCCGAAAAGTCGGGCTGACACCAACCGGTGAAAACCTGCTTGCACGAGCTCCCGCAGTGCTCGATGAACTTGATGACTTATTAAGCGCAGTCTCGGAGGACTCAAAAGGTTTATCCGGATTGATGAGAATTGCCGCACCCCTGACCTTTGGTGAGATTTATATCAAAGATCTTGTACAACGATTTTCCGTACTCAACCCTGATCTGGAAATCGATTTACGTTTGAATGATGCGACAGTAGATTTAGCCAGAGATGGTTTTGACCTGGCTTTTAGAGTCGGCACACCTGACAACTCTTCCTATAAGGTTCGAAAGCTCGGCGTAATTAAAGATTGTGTTGTAGCGTCCCCTGACTATCTGTCAGAAAATCCGGCGCCGGCAACCCCTGAAGATCTGACCAATCACATCTGTATTGTCGATACCAATCGCCCAAACCCAACGCGCTGGGAATTTTTTGATGGCAAAAAGGAATTTGCTGTTACTACAACTCGGCAACTTATGGTGAACAGTGCAAGAGTGACACGAGACTGGGCGGTAAAAGGATGCGGCATTGCATTATGTCCCGACTTTGTTCTGACTCGCGAAATTGCTGAAGGTCATCTCGTACCACTGCTTAAGAAATACACTACACGCACCTACCCGTTTAATGCTATCTATCTCGAAGGCAAAGTGTTACCACGCAGAGTGCGTGCACTGATCGATTTTGCACTGGAGGATAATCAACATTAGTTGAGGTACTGAGTCCGTCTCAAATGCTACTTACACGCGAAACATTAAAAAAGCTAAGGGGTCAAGTCCTGACATAATACATTATATTCAGCAAGCAACTCTGCATCAT
>CAYLZS010000015.1:0-2162 GCA_964388065.1 uncultured Granulosicoccaceae bacterium | reverse complement strand
ATTGTGAACTCCTCCCAAAATCTGTTTCTCTTTTTTATGGAAGCTAATACAGCGAAAGGGTTTCTTTTTACGAAAAGAATATGAGAGTCAGGATAGTTAGCTTTGAGAAAATCGATAATAAAATTTGCTCGAATTTCTTTAAATCCTTTAATCTTACAGTTTTCTAAAATTTGCTGAACATACCAGTCTGAAGGACTTTCTAATGGAGTTGGTAAATGATTTCTAATCATCCATCGATGGGAAAAATCACCTTTTAAAATTCCATCAATGTATATTTTAAGTTGGGAGTTTTGGGTATTATTTTTCCCATCGTAGTAACAGAATTCCAGGGCATTAGTTAATACTTGTGGGTGAAGAGGCTCAAACAAAACTAAACCACCTAGAGATTTAGATATAATGTCTGAAATCCAGGTTGTGCCCGATCTTCCAAAGCCTAAAATAAAGATCATTTTAGTTTTTGACGCACAGTTTGTGCAGCTCTGTTATTGCTCTTCCCATTCTCTTTTGCTATCTTCTACGGAAACTGCAGAAGTATAGTCTATTCCAGTTTGTCTTACCAACTAAATAGTTGGCAGATTTGGCCGATCCAGTTCAAGGGATCTGCTATGAGTTCGGTTGATATTTCGGATCAGAGGTTCACATCCATCCGAGATGCTGGGTGTCTGGTGGACCACCACGCTGTACCCATATAAATCGACTTACTGAGTTTGTATGCAATTTTTTATGGACTTAGGAATAACGTGTCCTTACGAGAGCTTAGCGTGATTGCATAATTCGGACAATTTAAGCTACAACCGCCGCCTCATCATCAGCAACAACTTGGTCTTTTAAAGTCTGCCGATAGCTCCACGGCAACCACCGTTCAGGATGACGCCCGACATCAAACCAGTTTTGCTGTAACACCACCAGGTACTCAAACACGTTGACGTTGTTCTCTACCGCTGTAGCAAGCACCGTGGTGAGAATATCACCCACATCAGCGCCGTTCTGAGTTTTGTAGAACAACGAGTTTTTGCGGATACGAATAATCAGCTTGATGATTTGCTCCACTCGATTGTTGTCTATCTTGGCTCCTGGCACATGACAGAACCGACTCAGCCCCTCAAAGTGATTCAGAAAGTACGTGCACGCCTGACCAAAACCACTGTTAGGCTCGACCTCATCACTGCCCTCGGTCCACTGCCGACACCGTTCTCGCATCGCAGCCATGATCGGCAATGAAACACACAATAGGGGTCACCCATTAGACTTTTTCCGTCAAGCCCCCATACGAATATCGTCCCAAGTAAATGGGCCGAGTAAAACTAGTTGCGTATAACTGCTGCGTTACTGTGTTCTCGTCAGTGGTTATCGTGACACTGTCACGTAACAGTCACCCATCAGGATCAAGCGCGGTAACAACTGCGCCCTGGCTTTCGCCCCAGAAAATCATCAGCGCTACACAAGTGTCCACTCAGTTTGTAAGATTCGTGGCTCATAGGTCCAACCCCTTAAGGCTCACCATGTAGTCGTAACAGCTTACAACAACTTAAAAATGGATGACCCGGGTCCAATCAGGTCTCGTGGTTATTAGCCAACCCCATTGTAGGCTCCCGAATCATCCATATTCGAATCTTGGCTACGCGAACAGTTTATCCTCATCAAACGGTACACCTTTGGCCATCACGTGGTAGCACGCCTTCGCAAGCTTGGAGGAAAGAGCTTTTAGTGCCACTACCTGATTGGTTTTCGCTTTCTTGCGTTGATAAAACTGCTGCGCTTTCTTATTGTGGCGAATCGCAAAGTTAGCTGCCTCGATATAAGCCCAGCTGAGATACTTGTTTCCATTTTTCCTGTTGTTCTCACCTTTGCGTTTACCGTTGCTTTCCCGCAGGCTATCAACACAACGACAGTACGAGGCATAGTTTCCCGGACCCTTAAAACGTTTGATATCACCAGTTTCCAGAAGAATCACCAAGGTAAGGATGTCTCCTATGCCATCCACGCCTTTGATCAAATGAAAACTGTCCATTGGCATTGCTTGCTCTAGAATGCATTTTTCTATTGATTTTATTTGCATAGTTAACGCTTTCATTATGCTGTAGTTAGCAGCCATCGCCATTTGTACGTTGGCGTCACCGATAATCGGTAACTCAAAATTCTTGAGCTTGAGTTCATTGGTT
>CAYLZS010000014.1:0-5238 GCA_964388065.1 uncultured Granulosicoccaceae bacterium | reverse complement strand
CCAATAGCTGGATGGGTCAGACACATCGCTGGGCACCGAAGCACCATTTGGAGCGCGTCTGGTGACGAAGACCAGATTGTTGGTGACCTCAGTGCGGATTTCATTACCGTCTTCAAGGAAAATGCCGTGACCAATGTGGTCAAAGACAACGTTGTTGTCGAGATCGACATCGTTGGTTCCGTGAATGGTGATGCCTTTGTTAAACGTATTGTGGATCGATGAGTTGCTGATGAACTCACCCTGGGTGTTACCACCATCATTGCACGAGTGGGTGGTATTGATTCGAGCAATGACAATGCTAAGGTTGGATTGATGTTCAGAGAGTCTTTGAATGATGATTCTGACATGATAACTGTTCATGGACACAATACTGGACAAACACATGCAACCTGGAGAGACCAAAACCTGGTTAATACCGATATTATCGGGGCGGACGGGTCAAGTACTAACAGTTACCGTGATGAAGAAATGCCAGCCTGGTTCAAGATTGAAGTAAACGGTAATCAGGTGAGTACTTTTTATTCACAGGATGCTAACCGTCCACCGGCGGATGAAATATGGTCGCCTGTATCAACTGGTTTTTTCGACCCGGATAACGATTATTATCTCGGCTTATTCGTTGCTTCCCAAAATAATGACACAGTAAGAGGTACTTTTAGCCAGGTCGAAATCTTCACTGGTGATACAACCACTCCTGGTGCTCCTCCAACCAGTCCGGTGGTGCCTGATCCTGTAGAACCTTTACCTGATTCTTCGCGAGGCAACTTTAAGCTGGTAAAGAGAAACGCAACTGATTTTGCCATTGATGGCAATTCCGGAAGTGTTGCAGGATGTTCTGTCGAGTTATACGACGATATAGATCATAATAATTTGACATGGACAGAAATAGATCTCGGCAATGGTTTCGTTGCCTGCCAAAAGTTAAATACTAACGTTTGTCTGGACGGTGGCAGTGGAGGTGCAAACGGGCAAAACGTAACCCTTGATACTTGTAATTCCTCTGACATTAACCAACAGTGGCAAAAAATTGAAGCTGGAAACGGGTATTATCAACTTCAGAAAAGAGGGACCAGTTTCTCACTCGATGGTGGCAATGGAGGTGCGAGAGATCAAAACGTTTATCTATGGAGTACTGGGAGTAGTAACCAGAATCAACATTGGAAATTTGAAAACCGATAGATAAACTGCAGCTAACCTGCATCACCTTCAAATGGTGCAGGATGTCATGAGTCAATAGCGCAGTACAGATCGAACGATCACGGAAGAAACATGCACGATCCATCGTGCCGAGCCGTGATCATTTGAGATGTTCGGTGCCTTTCCTGCTCCGGTTATCTGACATATCTGGAGATTGACTCGTGATTTTATCGATGTCAATTCCAACCAATAAGGACACAACCAATAAGGACAAGTACTAACACAGACAGTCAAGATAAAAGAAAGATCGGTTATTGATTGCCCAAATACCCTCACAACACTGCTGACTTCATTCTCTGGTTACCGGACAATCCCGGTTAGTGGTACAGTAAAAGCCCTGAATGAGGATAACGGCATGGTCCATGGCTACAGACGACTAATCGACGTCGTGAAGTATGCTGGCTGATGGGGTAACTGTGAATCGCGCAAAACAGCAAAATCGGAAAACACTATGCAGTTAGTGGCAGTGGTCAAACGCGATTGCGAAACCTGTGTGCTGGTCGCACCCGTGCTGGCCATTCTCGGACAACTTTCTACCCTTAAGATCTACAGTCAGGATGATCCGGCGTTTCCGGAGTCTTGCGGTGGTGCTTACGATGACACCGAATTAGCGCAATCCTACCGCCTCGACATCACTACCGTGCCAACGCTAATACGCTATGAAAATAATATAGAGATTGCTCGCACCGAAGGCTGGGACCGTACACAGTGGCAGCAGTTAACGGAAATTGATTTCCTTGGTGATGATCTGCTTGATTTTAAACCCGGATGTGGCTCTCTGTCTCAGTATCCGGGTATACCCGAAAAATTAGCACTGCGTTTTGGTGATATCAACTTCCAGTCGCGTTCCATTCAAGTCGCTGAAGATGATGATCCGATTGAAGTGGCGTTTGATCGTGGCTGGTCTGACGGTCTGCCCGTCGTACCGCCTACTGATACACGTATCGCACGTATGATGACCGGTACCACACGGGCTGCCACAGATATTGTTGGACTCATACCGCCAAACCTGATTGAGTGCAGCGTTGAAAAAGTAGCCATCAACGCAGTACTGGCCGGCTGCAGACCTGAGTATTTTCCTGTCGTGCTGGCAACCGTTGAAGCGGCATTAAAGCCTGCATTTTCAATGCATGGGCTGCTCGCGACATTATGGTTCTCTGGTCCGGTGGTTATTGTTAACGGGCCAGTGTCAAAACGCATCGGTATGAATAGTGGCGGCAATGCATTGGGCCAGGGTAATCGCGCAAACGCCACCATTGGTCGTGCATTGCAGTTGTTAATTAGAAATGTCGGTGGTGGTATACCCGGTGAAATTGATCGTTCGATACTCGGTAACCCCGGTAAATATACTTTTTGTTTCGCAGAAGATGAAAGTGACCCTCAATGGATACCGCTAAATGTTTCACGCGGTGCCGCAGCCGGCAGTTCATCAGTCACCCTTTTTCACGGCGACGGTGTACAGGGTGTCGGGGCGTTTAAAGCACGGTCACCAGAAGAATTGTGTAACTCACTGGCTGCAGCACTTTGGGCTGTCGGGCACCCGCGGGACGCAGGCAAGGCTGGTGCAATACTGGTATTGGGAGCCGATCACTACGAAATTTTTGCACGTGCCGGATGGGGTCGTGCAGAGGTTGAAGCCGGCTTGCATTCATCTTTAAAACGTCCTGCGCGTGACTTAATTGAAGGCACTGATGGTATTGCCGAGGGCTTACCTGCCGAACGCGCCGACGAGATTGTCGATAAGTTTAACGATGGCTTCCTGTTGGTTGTAAGAGCCGGGGGTCGCGGAGGCGGTGCCAGTGCGGTTATCGGTGGCTGGATAGCCCAGCGTCGATACACTGAGGTACAAGTGGTGTCACAAGACATAGTCGAGACCTGATTTAGAAAACCAATACAGGAGATAAACAATGATTGATGCAGTATCCGGTCAATACAGCATGCGTGACCCGACGGCCGAGTTGTCGCCGATAGTACGCGAACGATTGTCACCGCCAAACGATTTAAGTGGACGCACTATAGGATTGATGAGCATTGCAAAGGAGCGCAGCGTTGAATATCTGGACAGTGTGGAAGTTCAATTAACCAATCAGTTACCAGAAACTTCAGTCCTCCGGTTTGAAAAACCAACACACACAAGGCCAGCTCCCGAAACGGTGCTGCAGCAAATTATAGAAAGCTGCGATGTGGTGGTGGTAGGGCTTGCAGACTGAGGGTCTTGTACGTCGTGCAGTTTGCATGACATACAAACGCTTGATAAACGTGGAATACCCGGATGTGTTGTGTTGTCTGAAGAGTTTGAACCCGCGGCACAGGCGCAATCAAAAGCGCTGGGGTTTTTACCCGCACTGGTGTTTCTGCCGCACCCGATTCAAAATCGTACCACCGATGAGTTGAAAGTTATTGCACAGGACTCGATTGAAACGATTATACATTCAATCATCAATAGTGATTCCTGATTTATTTTCCCACGCTGTTGTGCCACCTTAACTAACAAATCCAGGAACTAACAAATCCTGGGTGCCTGATCTATAAAAATGAGTTTACGCATCCACTACTGACACTAAATGCTATATGAATACACACCCCCGGCCTGACAAACCACCTTCCCCTGAAGATTGCAACGCACAAGTATTAAAAGCGCTGCAAAGTGTGGTATCGATTCGCACCCGTATCCCGGACGAGGCAATGACTGCCGGTGGCCTCGGCACCGAGCGCGAAGGACACGGCATTGTCATTAACGAACAAGGCCTTGTGCTTACCATCGGTTATATTGTCACTGAGGCAAACAGTATCTGGCTGGTCGATCATGTTGGCAACACATTGCAGGGTCATGTTGTGGCCTATGATCAGCAGAGCGGTTTCGGTCTGGTGCAGGCTCTGGGCAAACTAACACTTCCACCGGTAGTGCTGGGTAAGTCTGCCGATCTCACAGCCGGCCAATCAATGTTGCTGGCAGGCTGTGGTGGTACCGAGCACACTCAACAGGTACAGGTTGGCGGTATAGATGAGTTCGCAGGTTACTGGGAGTATTTGATCGACGCCGCCATATATACCTCACCGGCACATCCGTTTTGGAGTGGTGCTGCATTAATTGGTGAAGACGGCAAGCTTTACGGTATCGGTTCACTGATACTGCAAACAGTTGATCAGAACGACTCCGTCAGTAATGCCAATATGGTGATACCGATCGATCTGTTGCCACCCATACTCGATGATCTGCTGCACTACGGTAAACGCAACGCACCACCACGGCCCTGGGTAGGCTGGTATACACAGGAGTCAGACAACGGGCTGGTAGTTGTTGGTCTCAGCGATGAGGGTCCGGCAGATCTGGCAGGTTTGCAATGCGGTGATCTGATTCTGCAAATTGACGGTCAGAGTGTGGATACCATGCCCGACCTGTTTCGATCAGTCTGGTCAAAAGGGATAGCCGGTGTGGAAATTTCGATAACCATTGAACGCGATCGGGTTCAGGAATCCATCGTCATTAAAACCGTCGATCGCAATGCCCGGCTTTTATCAGTCACGGTCCATTAGAATACAACACACTGCGACTACCAGCACTGTATAACGACTCAGATCATTACAGGTATACTGCCCGTTGGATTGCACTATAAACGGGTAGCGAAGAATATGAGTAAAAAATTTACTGCTGTGATCCTGTTGTTCCTATGGGGTCTGTCGACAGGGGTGCTGGCTGAACCCACAGCCGCACAATTTGCCCGATCGGTGGTCAAAATTGAGTCAACGATAGAATCGACAGGTCGAACAGTAGCGGTGCTGGGTTCGGAACGTTCTGGCAGCGGGGTGGTGGTTGATTCGACCGGTTTGATTGTTACTGTTGGCTACCTCTTGCTCGAAGCAAGGGAAGTACTGGTTACATTCGGTGGTGACAAGCCGGTCGCGGCAGAGATAGTCGTCAATGATCATGCGACAGGGTTGGCTTTGCTCAGGGCTGAGTTACCACCGGATATTGTTCCTCTGTCTCTGGGTGATTCCGGTTTGATCGGTATTGAAGATGATGTGGTCGTGCTACCCCAT
>CAYLZS010000013.1:0-12285 GCA_964388065.1 uncultured Granulosicoccaceae bacterium | reverse complement strand
AACACCGTAATCACTGCATTTGAATTATCAAAACTGTTTCCGGATGGGCACTGGCTAACCAACATCATCATTAGCACAATCCTCACAAACGCAATCCATTTCCAGTTGTGGACTCACCAGCTTGTATCCGGCATTTTCTACATTGTCGCGAAGTGCTCGCAAGGTCGATTCCTTCATGCTTACTTCAGAAACCCGATAACACTGATGACAGATTAAAAACTGTGGCACAGCATGCTTATGGTCACAATTGATGTGCACGCAAGCAACAAATCGATTAGCGAGTTTTAACTTGTGAACTAACTGCTCGCTCTCTAAAAATTCGAGAATTCGATAGACAGACATGGGAGGCATGGACTCTCCCAACTCGTCCCGACAGTAGTCCGCCAACTCATAGGCAGACAGCGCTTGTTTTGATTGCAACAGGCCCTGCAACACAACCTTTCTTTTTTCAGTCAGCCGGGTGCCACTGTCCACACATTGTGCCTGGGCCTGTGCAAGGGTTTTTTTTACGCTGTTCATCGGCCTTTTCTCATTTTCGGAACACGTATACCACACTAGTGTAGCGGTATAGCCCCTTCGCCATCAGTTTTAGTTGCGCATATATTATGATGTAACATATCATTTATAGAATGCAGTGATTATACTGCGTTCGGCATAAAACGACCTCAACAACACGGGTAGGTACCCGGACAATTAACACTACAAGGATTAACATGACCGCTCTGTTTCGATTTGCCGCGACGGCTTTCCTCGCACTTGGCATCCTGCTAACTACTGTCGCACAAGCGAAGGACCAGACCATAAGCGTTACGTTCGGACCTGATGCTGAAGTGCCCGACCCGCGTGCAGGCTACAACGGCTGGTTGTCTAATCAGTCCGGTGTGACCGAAACGCTGATGGGTATCGATTACGATTTGAATCTCTACCCGCGAGTGGCTTCCGGCATCGAGCAAACAGCACCGACCACATGGCGGGTAACACTCAATGAAGGAGTTAAATTTCACGATGGCACCCCAGTCACTTCACAAGCGGTAATCGACTCAATAGCTGCCATATCGGATGAAGCCAGCGCCGGCCATAATGCCCGGGTAGCGAAACTACTGGATCTTGCCGGTATGTCTGTAGATGGCGATCAGGTGGTGGTATTTGAAACCAACAGTCCTAATGCGGCTTTCCCGTGGACATTGTCTGAACCCGGTATTGCAGTACTTGGCAACGCATCCAAGGATTTTCCTATTAATGCGACCGGGCCCTATGTTTTTCGCGAAGCAATTCCGGAGCAGCTCTACAGAGCCTCTGCAAACGCTGATTATCGTTCCGGCAAGCCCGGACTAGATGAAGTGCGTGTTGTTGTTTCAGGTGATCCTGCTACCGCGGCGCTTGCTTTTGAAGCCGGTGAGGTAGACATGGTAATCAACTACCCCGAAGCAGATTTTGAACGCATTCAGAGTACCGGTGCTCTGGGTTTTTCAGCACCAACCGCCCGCTTGTATTTTTATACTGTAAACGCCGCCAGTGGTCCGCTGACTAACCCGCTAATCCGCCGTGCAATCTCAATGGCCATCGACCGACAGGGTATTGTCGATGCTGCATTATCAGGTGTAGGTGGTGTACCGGCAGGGACTGTTTACCCGGATGGCAAAGGCTGGTCTGCGAATATCGATGCAGTGTATGACCCCAAAGGCGCGGAAGCGTTGCTGGCTGAAGCCGGTGCGGTGAAAGAGGGTGGTCAATGGATGCTTGATGGCGAAAAGCTGGAAATCGACATTGTCACTTATTCAGGCCGTGCGGCACTGGCACCAACAGCAGAGCTGACTCAGGCTTTCCTGCAGGCGATTGGTGTCGCCTCAAATGTTTCTGTGGGTGAGTATGGTGCCAGTAACGATGCAATTGCAGATGGTTCAGCCGATCTTTTTTTGCAGGCCTGGGTGACTACACCGCAGGGAGATCCGGGTGCCGTGCTTGAAGGTTTGTTAAAGTCAGACGGCGGCTCAAACAGTGGCAAGTACGCCAACGCAGAACTCGACGCCATGCTTGAACAGGGTCGCCAGACGTTTGAACATGAAGAACGTAAAGCGATTTACGATAAGGTGCAGGAAATCATCGCAGATGACGCGGCGTTAATTCCTGTATTCCATGTCAGTCAGGTAAATGTCGCACGTGAAGGACTGACCGGATACGCAGTGCATCCAACCGAGACATACTGGATTACACACGAAACTACCATTAGTGAATAATGATGGCCAATTAAAGGTCGTTGTGGCCAAATAAACTCACATTTGGCCGAATACCTTTCACCATGACGTTATCTGTCACCGGCCTGAGCGTTGTACGCCCGGGCCGGACTCTTCTTCACCCCACGTCGTTGACCATTGGCAGTGGTGAGCGGATCGGGCTTGTTGGTGCATCGGGTTCCGGCAAGTCGACACTCGGACATGCACTGGTCGACACACTTCGTGTGCAAGGCAGACGGGTAGCCCACGTTCCGCAAAGCCCGGACGAAGCGCTCGATCCCCTGCGCAGCATGGCATTTCACTGGCGTGAGGCAGAAATTGCGCTTGGCAGCAAACCTGACATGGCGTTACAAAAACACCTTTTTTCAAGCCTTGGCATAGAAGGCGGTGATGTTCAAAAACGGCCATGGCAATGGAGCCGCGGTATGCAGCAGCGCTTCGTTGTTGCTATGGCTTTGATCGGTACACCTGAGTTAATTGTGCTGGACGAACCTACCTCAGCACTGGACCCGGTAGTCGCTGCCGGCACAATGAATCTGCTCGATGAAGTCCTCAACCAAGGTGCGTCAGCCATGGTACTGATAACTCACGATCTCGGCTTAGCGGCTCGACGTGTTGATCGACTGCTGGTGATGGACGAAGGTCGAATCGCTGAAGATGCTGCAACAGACGACTTACTGGAAAGACCACTAACACCAGCCGCCGCAGCTCTTGCTCAGCATCGCAGCTGGCTCGCGGTGAATTAACCGGTGAATTTAATGATAGATGTGTTAAAAATTTTAGATTAGCCTGTTGAACAACATGCCATCAAACACCTCATGCTGAAAATAGATAACGTATCCGTTAAGCGTGGCCGGGTGTTGACACTTAACAACGTATCACTGTCGCTGCCTGCGGGCCGGACACTGGCGGTAGTCGGTGAAAGCGGCGCTGGCAAATCTACACTTATTGCAGCCGTGCTCGGCCTGATAAAACTCACCAGCGGAAGCATCACCTGGTGCGATGACGATGTGTCACTGTGTCGCCCGTCACTGGTTATGCAGGAGCCCCGGGCTGCTTTTAACCCGGTGTTAAGTATACGCCAGACAATTTTAGAACCACTTACCGCGAGGGATATGAAGCCGGTACCAGGTAAGCTTGAAGCATTGTGCAAAACACTTGAGCTACCTGCAGATCTGCTTAACAGACGACCGGGTGAAATCTCAATCGGTCAGGCGCAGCGTGCAGGGATTATCCGTGCGCTTATTAATACACCGCCGCTGGTGCTGTTTGACGAACCGCTTTCGGCCCTTGACGCGGTAACGCAAAAACACACAGCGCAGTTGATTAGCGATTTACAGGCTGAACATGGATTTGCAGCACTGATTGTTACCCATGATCTCGGCTATGCGGCAGCTTACGGTGATGAAATAGCTGTGTTGCGCGCAGGGCACCTCGAAGAGGTTACTCAGGCTTCCGACTTTATTGCGGCACCCGGCACTGATTATGGTTGCACCTTGCGTGATGCTGCGGTCGCTTTAGGTGCGCTGGAGCAAACTGTGTGACCAGCGTAGTTTTAGGTTTACTGTTACGTGCAGTGGTCGTTTTGACCGGCACCGCGCTGGCTACTTTTACATTGCTTTGGCACGCACCGGGTGATCCGGCGCTGGCTATTGCAATGGCACGTTACGATTCAATCGTAACGCAGGACATTGTTGACCTTGTGCGAGCCGAGGCGGGGCTCGATGCCGGCTTCTGGTCTGCATTTAGAGCATGGGCGGCACCTTTGCTGGTCGGTGACTTCGGTCAGTCATCGGTTAACGGCCGCGCAGTACTGCCGGATCTTTTATCTGCGATTTATTATACCGTGCCCCTGGCGCTGGCTGGGCTTGCCATTGGTTTGATCATCGCAGTGCCGCTGGCAGTAATTGCTGCAAAAAAGCAGGGTGGTCTGATTGACCGTTTTGCGGTTGCCGTGGCTTCACTCGGTGCCGCAATCCCTGCCTACTGGCTGGGACTGTTATTGATTTTACTTTTTGCAGTCAAGCTTTCCTGGCTGCCGGCCATGGGGGCACGCACCCCGTTGCATCTGTTTCTACCGGCTTTGACACTGGGTTTAGGTGTCGCTGCAGCATTAACCCGCATCATTCGCTCCGGCCTTCTCGAAGCGCGTGAGCAAGCGTTTTTACCCGCACTTGCGCGTCGGGGAGTTTCTACTCGCAGTATTGGCAAAGACCATATTGCACCGCACGCAGCGATTCCTGTGATTACCGTGCTGGGCCTTGAACTTGCGTTCCTGCTGGAAGGTGCAGTGATGGTTGAGGTTATTTTTTCACGCCCCGGGCTGGGTGGCTTTCTGGTCAATGCTATCGAAGCACGCGACTTTCCCAAAGTGCAGGCGGTGGTACTGTTAACTGCAGCGATATTCGTCACTATTAATCTGTTGATCGATCTGACTTATCGTTTTATCGACCCGCGTATCGGTGAAGACAATGCGTAGTGTGTTTGTTCTTGCCGCAGTATTTGTTGCGCTCGCTGTTTTCGGCCCGCTACTGTCACCTTATGATCCCACAGCCATTAACATTCCCAATCGGCTGAGTGCACCTGCAGCCGAGTGGCCACTGGGCACTGATGCACTCGGTCGCGATATTCTTTCACGGTTGCTACATGGTGCACGCTGGTCTCTGGGGTTAGCGTTTTTAGTATCGATTATCGGCTTACTCATTGGTACTTTGTTTGGCCTGATCGCAGCCCTCGGGGGCAGGGTTGCAGACTGGCTGATCATGCGTACCACAGATACCTTTTTAGCTTTCCCGGAACTTGTTGCCGCTGTGGTAATTGCAGGCGCATTAGGTGCAGGTACCGGCACTTTGATCTTTGCTCTGAGCATCACAGGTTGGATGCGTTACTGCCGCGTCGCACGGGGCATTGGTCTGACGCTTAAATCAAAGGGCTACGTTTTACAGGCAAGGCTGGCAGGCATGTCCGCACTCTCTATTGCACGATGGCATTATCTGCCGGCGCTGTTACCGTCGCTCGCGGTAGTGTGGACAGGCATGTTTGCACGGGCAATCCTTGGTATTTCGGCACTCGGATTTTTGGGATTCGGCGTGCAACCACCAATGCCGGAGTGGGGCACCATGCTGTTGGATGCACGAATTCACATGCGCTCAACACCGTTGCAAATGATCTGGCCGGGCCTCGCTGTGGTCGCCTGTGTGCTGTCCATTAACCTGGTAGGTGATGCTTTACGCGATGCACTGGCAAAAACAGATGCACAGCTGGATCAAAGTCGTGAGCCTGGATCGTGAAGTGTGGGCAGTGAGCCCGGGTACAGTGAACCCAGGTACAGTGAGTATGAGCCATTAGCCTGGTCGACAAACCCCTACAGGGGATAACACTGCGCATACTGTCCGGTGTGTTGATCGCGGGAATGTATGTCTGCGTAAAAGCCGTTAGCGATGACGTTCCACTGGGCGAGATTGTATTCTTTCGATCTTTCTTTGCTGTTATTCCGTTAATTATATTTCTGTATGTACGCAAAGAGTTCCCGAGTGGCCTTGCAACGAAAAGACCGTTTGGTCATTTCTTAAGAGCGAGCTTTGGCGCGCTGTCACTCTTTGCATCGTTTGCAGCACTGGCACGACTCAACGTGGCTGAGGCAATCCTTATCGCACAGCTGTCACCTATGCTCACTGCAGTTGGAGCTGTATTTTTGTTATCAGAGCGATTAACAGTCTGGCGGGTAGCGGGACTCGCACTCGGGTTTTCCGGAGTTGTTATGTTGGTTTGGCCGGAGTTAGGGGGTGGTACAATTGAAAGAGTGCGACTGGTCGGGATCTCACTGGGCCTGGCCTCGGCGGTACTCTCTGCTTTATCTTTAATAATGATACGCAGTCTGAGCAGCACTGAAAGTCCCGGTGCTATTGCACTGTATTTTGTCATCGCCTCAATGGTTGCTTCACTGGTGACCATACCCTGGGGTTGGATTGTGCCAACGGATGTTACGTTACTACTGTTAATTGGCTCCGGACTGTTTGGCGGCATCGCTCATATTGCAATGACGCTTTCGTTTCGATATGCAGAGGCCTCGCGCCTTGCACCATTTGAGTACATCGCATTTCTCTGGCCGCTATTAGCAGATTTATTTATCTTCAAACTTCCTCTGTTACCGGGTTTTCTTCTGGCTGCGGCACTCGTATTTGCAGGTGCAGCTGTTGCCGCTATAGAAGGTCGCCGTCGAAGACTGGTGGAGTGACATTCGTTGGTGTGACATACGTCGGTGTGAGCTTGCGCATTGATCCGTTATAGAGAGTCATACCTCTATTTCAACCGGGCTGAACCTCGGATTAATGTAACTGGCGTTGACGAAAAAAGTCTCACCATCTTGTATGCTGCCAAAACCCTCATGAATGTGGCCGAAGCAATGCACGCGTGGCTGAACCCGCTCTACTGCCTCGCGCAAATCTGCACAACCAACATCCTCAACACTACCACTGTTTCCCCTTGCAGCACTCATTACACCTAAGCCGGACGGGGGACCATGGGTAATTAACACGTCCGTATTTGCAGGTATCTTTTTCCAATACTCTGCAATGTCAGATCCCCTGTCTTTCATCCAGTACCAGTCAAAGAATGTAGGAGTCCATGGACTTCCGTAAAAGACCAATCCGTCCAGAGTGACAGAGCTATCCTCTAAATAACTGGCGGTATGGAACCACTTAGCCGACATACACTTATCATGGTTCCCGGCTATGCATATTTTGTGGTCAAATGGCTGCTGCTCAAACCACAGGGAGAAGTCTTCCACGCTCTTTTCATTCGAAATACCGGAAACATCTCCACAGTGAATAAGTACATCGCCATCGGGGAGTTTCCCGGTCAGGTGTTTATGATGCCCGTGGGTATCAGATATAATTACCAATTTCATGATCAGTCCTTACTCAAAAAATATAGTCTCACATTTGAGGCTTTTTTTGGATGTATCATCAGAAATAATGCAACTCCCGGTAAAAGGATCATTGCTATTAATTGGCTGCAATAGAAGGGATGTGCCTGGCAAAGATCGACTCGTCGTCAAACGATCAGTATAGTCACTGGCTACACCCGGAACTTTTTGAGCAATACCTGTTGAACATCCAGAACAAAAACGGCCGGGGTATTCTACTCATGGTATTGTCGATGGGCGCTTTTGCACTGGCAGATACGCTGGTAAAAGTGTCGACATCGTTCTTATCAAGCGCCCAGGTGTTGTTCTATCTAATCGCAGGTGCGCTGGTTGCATTCGCATTAATCGCGAAGCTGCAGGGTGATCGACTGATTGACCGCCGGGTCTTTACACCTGTTCTGCTGCTACGTTACCTCGCAGAGGTAATTGGCATGGCAGGAATGGTCACAGCGCTCACCTATGTACCTATCTCGACTGTCGGTGCTATCACTCAGGCAACCCCGGTTTTAGCAACACTCGGAGCTGTTTTGTTCCTGCGTGAAAATATAGGCTGGCGGCGCTGGGCAACCATTGCGTGCGGATTTATCGGCGTACTGCTAATTGTCCAGCCAGGTGCGGCTGAGTTTGATTTAACAGTACTCTGGGCTGTTGTCGCAATGGTTGCACTGTCAGTTCGGGATGTAACAACCAGACTGGTGCCAGCTGATATGGCATCGACAAGCCTTGCAACCTACACCATGGCAGCTGCCCTGCCATTTACAGTTGGGTGGGTGTTGGTCAATGGCGAACACTTTTTTCCGGTTAATACCAACTGGGTTGTCGTCTTGCCTATGATTATCCTGGGCGCAGCTGGTTACCTGTTGTTGATCGCGGCACTCCGCACTGCAGAGGTGTCGGTAGTTATGCCGTTTCGCTATACCCGCATAGTATTTTTACTCGGCCTGGGTATGTTGGTGTTTGGTGAAAGACCCGATGCGCTGATGTTACTTGGTGCGTTGATAATTGTCGGATCAGGTATCTACATGATGTGGCGAGAACGGGTTGTCAGTCTATAGATAAGAAAGTTACACGGACGATCAAACCGATGCAGTTAAGCCTCCATCGACACGAAGGTTCTGCCCCATTATGTAACTGGAACCAGCGCTTATTAAAAAAGCAACGGTCTCAGACAGTTCACTTACATCTGCGTATCGCCCGGCCGGAATACGAGCAATCCGATCTTCTTTTTCAGGCATGTTGTTGATAAAACCCGGAAGTACGTTGTTCATACGTACACCCTCTGCGGCATACTGGTTGGTGAACAGTTTTGTATATCCCGCCAGTGCAGCACGAAATACCGAGGAGGTTGGAAAGTCGGCATCTGGTTCAAACACTGCAAAGGTTGATATATTGACAATCGATCCGGATTTTTGCTTTCGCATAACTGGCAGCACCAGTCGAGTCATGCGCACTACGTTGAGCATGTAGTAGTCCAGCCCAAGATGCCAGTCATCGTCACTGATCTCAACTACAGAACCTTTTGGTCCATGTCCTGCACAGTTAACCACGCCGTCGATTCGGCCAAACTTTTCCATTGAAAGGTTAACAAACTGTTCAAGATCAGATGGATTCAAATTGGACCCGGTAAAGCCCATACCGCCAAGTTCCTTACCAAGTGTTTCACCTTTGCCGGAAGCAGACATCACAGCAACCTCATAGCCTTGCTTTGACAATGTGCGTGCGGCGTCTGCACCTATTCCACTGCCGCCGGCAACGATTAATGCAACTGGTTTATCGATCATCGTAATACCTCTGTAACTTTCCACCCGTTCTGTGCTGTCGCGGTGTAGTGGTCAATTATCTGTTTGACCAGACGAGCCAGATTGACTGAGTGGGGAAGGATCTGTGTTTGGCGCTTTGTCTGCAGAAGCACGACGCGCGGTTCGAATTGATTGCACGAGGAACAAAAACGAAAGCAGCGTCAGGGCCCCGATAATAGTTCGGGGCCAGGTGGCCGGGCATGTTTTTACCCCTGTGTGTGTAGCTCTAAACAGTATAAGGCGTACAGACAAGGGTAGTGCATGTCGCTATGATGTCTTAGTGACAAATATTGCGTAGCTTATGCGAATACGCTTTCGCTCCATCGCAAAAACTACGCAAACCGGTGACACAAATTCCAGGCTCGACACTACATACGCTATCTCTGGCGACCGTACTGCCTTTTAAGAAGTCCTTTTTGCCTGCCTTTTTGTAAATTGCCTTTTTGCAAACCACTTTTTCTAAAAAGGCTCTTTCTTCCCGACTTTGTTTTTTGAGGACTGTATTTTTCCAGCAGCTTGCTTCCGTTTGGCCTTCTTTTTAACAGATTAACAGGCTGTTTTTTCTCGAAGCTTTTCCTGGGAGTGTGTTTTATCCTCGCAGGCCGTTTCTTCGCGGCCTTCGTTTTAGCAGAGGTTTTTCTCTTAACCCGTTGCTTCTTTCCGGGCTTCTTTCCGGGCTTCTTTTTAGCAGAAGGCTTCTTCTTGCCGGATTGCTTCTTTTTAGACTTCTTTTTTGCAGTGGCTTTTTTCTTGCCAGACTGCTTCTTCTTAGACTTCTTTTTAGCCGAAGCTTTCTTCTTGCCAGACTGCTTCTTCTTAGACTTCTTTTTAGCAGATGCTTTCTTCTTGCCCGACTGCTTCTTTTTGGACTTCTTTTTGGCAGATGCTTTCTTCTTGCCAGATTTCTTTCTGCACTTCTTTTTGGCCGAGACTTTTTTCTTGCCAGACCGCTTCTTCTTATACTTCTTTTTAGCCGAAGCTTTCTTCTTGCCAGACTGCTTCTTTTTGGACTTCTTTTTAGCCGAAGCTTTCTTCTTGCCAGACTGCTTCTTTTTGGACTTCTTTTTGGCAGAAGCTTTCTTCTTGCCAGATTTCTTTCTGGACTTCTTTTTGGCCGAGACTTTTTTCTTGCCAGACCGCTTCTTAGACTTCTTTTTGGAAGAGGCTTTCTTCTTGCCAGATTTCTTCTTAGACTTCTTTTTGGCAGAGGTTTTTTTCTTGCCAGACCGCTTCTTAGACTTCTTTTTGGCCGATGCTTTTTTCTTGCCAGATTTCTTCCTGGACTTCTTTTTGGCAGATACTTTCTTCCTGGCAGGTCGCTTTTTCTTAGACTTCTTTTTTGAAGAAACTTTCTTCTTCGCAGAAGCTTTTTTTCTGGCTGTCCGTTTCTTCTTTTTCCTGACTACCGACTGTTTTTTCCTGGTGATTCGCTTCTTGCTCATTATTTTCTCAGTTAAAAAAGTAAACACTGCGAGACGTCAGAATCTCCAACAGCGTGTAAGCCATGCATATCTTACTGATTTCATCTTCTATAGCAAGACAGTGTCGCGTAGCCGTATGGTGTTCTCAACGGCAGCATGCGTTAACACCGTGTATTAGGATCGGAACCAATATCCCAACGCTCACATACCCGGTGCAATCACTGGCTAAATTTTATGAATACTTTGATTTACCCACTCGATTGAATTGACACCAGTGTTTCATTACATACAGTTAACCGCAAATATTGGAGATCTTGTGGCGCTGCATTCACCAATGAGTTTTCTGTCATGTTCCATTGCAAGGCCCCTGGAAATCCCTGACAGGGACTGGTGCTGTAGAACCTCACTACGATGCCAGTTGCTCTGTATTTGCTCTGTATTTGGGGATTAGCGATTCGTCTATAAGAAATGGTTATTTCCGTTGACGTCAGGAGAATTCATACTGAAAAAGACCATAGCCGGGAACAGGCACCGCAAGCAGTTTGGAACTGCAGGCAACAGGGGCAGGGAAGCGTGTTGCTGCTCTGCAGAATTCGCTATCCTGTGTGGTGAGCAAGTCCGCCACAGCCTATCAAAACAAGTTATTCACATGACAATCAGTCTTGATCAATCTGCCACACCCTGCAATATGCGTATTTACGCTATTGGTGATGTACATGGCTATCTGCAACTACTCCGTGATATATACCGGAAAATCCGCACCGACTTGAATGCCAATCCAACAGAGGAGTACAAGGTAGTGTTTCTCGGCGACTATATCGATCGAGGGCCGGACTCTGCCGGTTGTGTTCAATTTTTAATTGATCTGATGGCAGAGGATGATCAGGTCATTTGCCTGAAGGGAAATCACGAAGACAAGCTGGAAAAATTTCTTTTAAATCCACTCGAATTAGCGGATTCGTTTTTTACCTGGGGTGGTCTTGAGTGCACCCGGTCATACGACGTTGACATAGCTACCCACCCAGGCACTGCCAGCGATACCTTCAAAGCCCGTGATGAACTCGATAAAAATATACCGCCAGAACATAAACGGTTCTACTCAGAACTCGGGATGTCCGTTACTTTCGGCGACTACTTTTTTGCGCATGCAGGTGTTCGTCCGGGAGTGCCATTAACAGAACAGTCGGATGCCGATCTCATCTGGATTCGATCAGAATTCATCCAGAACAAAACACTCTATGAAAAAGTCATTGTGCACGGACACACCCCGGCATATCCAATGGAAATTTTGCCTAACCGAATTAATGTGGACACCTGCGCCTACGACACCGGCATACTGAGCTGCATAGTCCTGGAAGGTACAAAGTATCGTGTGATCGAGGCCTGAGTACGTTGAGGGGCCCGGGATCAGGCATGGGGCATGTCAGTTTTAAATTATAATTTGCCGCTAAATATTCAATGCGGTTAAATCAAGCCCGCCTGCTCCGGGCTGACCGAACAGTAGATTACGCAATGGATGAATCACCTTAGCGTCTATTATCTGATGTTTCTGCGTGGCAAGACCACGAAGAATCGGGTCGATGTCGTTGTGACGTCTCAGCAGTTGCGGCGCCGTAAAAAACGTATCCTCCAGACTGAGCGGTCCTTGTGCTATCGAATTGCCTTTTGCGTCTACTCTCAACAACTGCTCACTAAATAACTTTAGCTTTTATAACAATAAGTAAAAAACGAATGCACATTTTTGTATGTTCGTTTTTTTGATCTTTAAGTTAAAATTTACAAGAGAACATAGAAAAGAAAGAGCATCGTCAGATACCTGAGAAACGCAAAATACTAAAGCCACTTAGACTCACGTAAACCCGACACAAACACCGGACTTTTTTTATGAATCACCATGTGAAGTA
>CAYLZS010000012.1:0-2914 GCA_964388065.1 uncultured Granulosicoccaceae bacterium | reverse complement strand
CAGCTGGACAAAGCATCATTGCAGCAGACCTGACTAATCTTACCTTTACACCAGTACCAAACACCAATGGTGCTGCCTACGCAGACTTTGCATTCAAAGTTCAGGATGACGGTGGGACCGCAAACGCAGGGTCAGATACTGATGCAACAGAGAACTCTATTAGTTTCGATGTATTGAGTGTCAATGATGCGCCTGAAGGCATAGATAAAACACTCAATGTCAGTGAACACAGCACTCATACTTTCAACGCTAACGATTTTAGCTATTCAGACCTCGAATCTGATAACCGAGCTACGGTAACTATAAACTCCCTACCAGCGGTTGGCACACTATTATTATCAGGAAGCCCCGTTACTGCCGGTGATGTTATTAACGCAGGACAACTGGCAAACCTTGAGTATCAGTTGAGTTCGGCAGGCAGTATTACAACTGCTGGCTTTGATTTTCAAATACAGGATACCGGTGGCACAGCTAACGGTGGTATCGATACAGACCCTGTCAGCAATACCATTACGCTCAATATTCTTAATGTCAATCTGGCACCAGACGGCACAGACAACACACTAACGACTAACGAAGATACCACCTATCTCTTTAGTGCTGCTGACTTTGGTTTCGTCGATTCAGATTCAGATGCATTTTCTGCGGTGGAAGTTGTCACGCCGCCAACGACTGGCAATTTGACTTTGTCCGGTAATCCGGTTGCCGCAGGTCAGATTGTAGCAGCCACTGATTTAAATACACTTGCCTATACTCCAGCGACCAATGCAAATGGTACCGAGAGCTTTACATTTAAAGTTCAGGACAGTGGTGGTGTTGCCAATGGTGGATCAAATACCGACCCGGTAGCGAATACCATTACTCTGGAAATTGCCTCTGTTAACGATGCACCTTCCGGCACAGATGCTACTTTCGACGTTGATGAAAATGGCGTGCATAGCTTTAGCGCTGCGGAATTTGGATTTTCCGATACCGATCCGAATAATTTTGCAGCGGTCCAAATAGTCTCCATGCCTTCTGTCGGTACGCTGCTCTTGTCCGGTACTCCGGTATCGGTGAATCAGTCTATCAATGCGAGCGCTATATCCAATCTTGAGTATCAGCCAGGCGTCAATCCGAATGCCGCCAGCAGTACAGCCTTCGACTTTCTGGTGCAGGATACAGGTGGCACTGCTAATGGAGGAGCCGATACAGATCCAACCAGCAACAAAATCACCTTTAACCTGAATGACGTAAACAATGCGCCACAGGGTACTGACAACCTTGTTGTGATTGATGAGGATACCAGCCACAATTTTTCCACCGCTGATTTCGGTTTCAATGATGTGGATGCACATGCTCTGACAGCAATTGAGGTGGTCTCACTTCCCACCAACGGCAGCCTGAGCCTATCGGGCAACAGTGTCACAGCTGGCCAAAGCATAAGCGCTGCTGATCTGACTAGTCTTACCTTTACGCCTATAGCAGATACTAACGGTGCTGCCTATGCAAGCTTTACATTCAAAGTGCAGGATGATGGTGGGACCGCAAACGGTGGAACTGATACAGACACCACCCCCAGACAGATAACGTTTGACGTGACAGCTGTCAATGATGGGCCGACAGGCACAGATAACAGCATTAGTCTGCTTGAGGATACAAGTTACGTACTATCTGAAGCGGATTTCGGATTCAATGATCCGAAAGATCAGAACAATTTTGATAGTGTCATCATAGACTCTTTACCCGTTAATGGCAGCTTAACGAATGCGGGCGCACCGATTGCATCCGGGGACAGTATCAGTCTGACAGATATAAATAGTGGTGCACTGGTATTTTCACCCGCCCCTGACTCTCACGGCGCGGCGTATGCACAGATAATCTTTACCGTTCAGGATGACGGCGGCACTGCTAACAACGGTACAGATTTGTCGCAGTCGCAGAACGTAATATCAATTAATGTAGTGGCGGTCAATGACAGCCCGAAAGGTGTCGACGCCTCACTGGATCTGCAGGAAGATACTCCCTATCAATTTACTACTGGTGATTTTGCGTTTACCGATGCAGACAACAACTCTCTACAATCAGTCATAGTTGATACGCTCCCTGCTGATGGCACGCTGGCACTTAACGGCGTCGCGATTACGGCAGGCAGCTCTATCACCGCCAATCAAATAGAGCTCGGTATGCTGGTATTTCAACCTGCATCTGACTTTACAGGCTCAAGTAGTTTTGACTTCTCTGTGCAGGATGACGGCGGGCTATTGAATCAGGGTTTGGATACAGATCTAATTTCAAATACCCTGACTTTCAATGTAGCTCCAGTGAACGATGCTCCGCAAGGAGCTGATACCACAGCACAGATTGATGACAATGAAAACTACACGCTGACAAGAAGCGACTTTCAATTCACCGATACTGAAAACGATCAACTCAACGGTGTAATCATAGATTCACTACCCGAGAGCGGATCACTCACCGTCGCGGGCAATCCTGTAAATCCGGGTGAATTTGTAGATATTGCAACCATCGACGCTGGCAACCTGATTTATACGCCAGACAATAACAGCGGTGTCTCACAGTCAGCTTTTAGCTTCTCCGTTGTAGACACAGGAACTAGCAATACAAACACGGACCTCGAGCCGAACGACCTGACTTTCGAGATTGCGCAAATCAACGATGAGCCAGTTGTCGAACCCGATCGACTCAATGTACCGGAAGGATCAACAGTAGCCGAAACGACCGATGGCAACACCAGTCTGTTAACCAACGACAGTGACCATGATCAGGATCAGTTAACAGCAGAGCTGATCAGCCCGCCGCAACACGGTCAGTTTGAATTGTTTAGTAACGGGACATTCCGGTATGTCCACGATGGTTCGGAAACCACGACGGATTCTGTGACCTATCGGGTCTCTGACGGTGTCAGCACTGT
>CAYLZS010000011.1:0-11303 GCA_964388065.1 uncultured Granulosicoccaceae bacterium | reverse complement strand
CACTTGAACCACTCGACCTGCGTTTGCGACTTCTTCGGAATGGCGTTTTTTGACTGTGCGTTGTTCATAGCAATTTGATTTGAATTTACTCTGAAAATTCGACGAACACGCGCCCGCCCTCAACTTTCGTCGGGTAGGTTTTTAAATCAATGGATACCGGAGCGCCCAGCGCTTTGCCGGTTTTGATATCAAATCGACCATCGGGCATTCAATCTCACCATCCTGTGGCAGGCCATCGGCAAGACATGCGTATTGGTGGGTGCAAACCCGTCGGTCGCGTAGTACTTTCTTGTGATTGGACATACTATTTCTTGTGAATCCATCCACTTCGGTTGTGTTCTAAACACTGACGTAATGAGATATTGTCAGCCGTAAATGCGTGACTGACAAAAAGGGCTAACTGATGCGATGGGCTAAAACGATCACCGATAAAATTTGCGAGGAAAAGCACTTCGATAACAGGTTCCTTAAGTGTTTTTCCGAGCGTCCCTCTGGTATCAACCAGCTGTTCAGCGACGCACTTGTTCGCAACCCGACTGGCGAAGCAGTGGTAGCAGGCGAGAATCGTTTAACTTATACCCAACTTGACGAGCTGGTAACGGAGCTTGCTGCAGGCCTTACCGATAGAGGCGTAGATAACGGTGACCGGGTGGCGATGCTGATTGGCAATCGCCTGGAATTTCTCACCGTACTACTCGCCACAATTCGGATCGGTGCGATTGCAGTACCGATCAACATCCGCGAACAAACACCGGAACTCTTATACATCCTGAACCATTGCGGTGCTAAGTTGTTGGTGCACGAACTCGACATCGATTCCAGGGTGCCGGAGCCCAATGCTGTTGAACATCTTAAGCATCGATATTCAATTGGCGGGTCCACCGACAACGCAAGGGACTTTTCTGAACTGGCGAATCAAAGAGCACCCGATTCAATCTACAATGGTGCTGAAGAAGACGTTGCAGTTATTTTATATACCTCCGGCACCACCGGTCTGCCCAAGGGCGCGATGCTAACTCATTTAAACATCGTACATTCAACGATGCACTTTGAATTATGTATGGAAATGGGTAATTTTGAACGATCAATGCTTGCTGTCCCGGCTTCACATGTCACAGGACTGGTTGCCAATATATGCACCATGCTGCGAGTGGCCGGCTGCACTGTGATGATGAATGTCTTTGAGGCTCAGTCGTTCCTTGAGATCGCGGCGCAAACGCTTATCGTACCGGCGATGTACAACTTGTTCCTGCTGCGTTGTGAGACTGACGATTATGATCTGTCGGCGTGGCGGATTGGTGCATATGGTGGCGCGCCCATGCCTGAATCGACCATTAAAGCGTTATCGCAAAAATTACCACAGTTGCAGCTTATAAATGCCTATGGTTCTACAGAGGCTACGTCGCCCGCAACGATGTTACCACCGGGTACCGGCGCTGTGAGATCTGACAGCGTAGGTATTGCACTACCCTGCGCTGACATTCGTGTAGTCGACGATCAGCAAAACGACGTAGCGGACGGTGAACATGGTGAGTTGTGGATCGCGGGCCCGATGGTGGTACCGGGATACTGGAACGATTCTGAGAAGACGCGTCAGGAATTTCACGATGGCTACTGGAAAAGTGGAGATATTGGGTCTCGTGATGAACAGGGATTCTTTTCTCTTCACGATCGACGCAAGGATATGATCATACGTGGCGGCTATAATATTTATAGTGCCGAAGTCGAAAATGTGGTTGCTGCACTAGAGCAGGTTGTGGAGTGCGCGGTCGTCGGTCGCCCCGACCCCGTACTCGGTGAAAAAACAGAGGTGATTGTCTATGCAGGTGATTCATCTACAAGTGAATCACTAATCACTGACCATTGTCGTGCACAACTTGCAGACTACAAGATTCCCGATTTTGTCACCTTTATAACGCAACCACTACCCAGAAATGCCAACGGAAAAGTGATCAAAACGGCTTTAAGAAATTAGCTGGAGACTGGATGGTCTGCCTGCACACGACAGGTACGGTATATAATATATACCCTATAACGATATAGGCCAAGATAGTTTTAACGTCGGTATTCATGGCTCCGGGAATTTTGATCTAAACAACACTCCGATCAGACAAACGGATATCTAATTGTCGCAACCAGTTTTGGATCGTCTGCCACGCACAAAATCCATAATGAACAGTGTTGTGCGCGGCATGTAACTGTATGGACGAAGCGTTGCAATTACCGGACGCCGCAGCGATCGCCAACTCGTGTAGACAAGTAAAAATACATGAGCCATGAGTATCAGGCCAAACATAGCCGATGGCCCGTACACCTCTACCAGATAACCGGCAGCTGTGGGTGCTGCGACCGCACCAAGCGCAAAAAAGAAAATAAGCGAGGCACTGAGCGATAACATATCTTCAGGTACGGCAAAGTCACTGGCATGGGATGCACAGATAGAATAAATGGGTAGCGTCGAAAATCCGAAAATAAAGCCGCCCAGATAAATAAACGGCACTCCAGCAATTTGCGGAAATGGATTGAACACGATCAACAAACAAGCTAACACCGATAACAGACTAAACACGTTAAGCACAACACGCCGGTTTAGTCGATCAGCTAATACTCCGGCAGGTAATTGTGCGATTAATCCACCAACAATCGCCAGAGCAAGAAATGCTGCAATTCCCTTTTGCGTTAAACCCGATTGCTGCCCATAGACTGGTGCAACCATACGAAATGATGCAGTCGTTAATCCAACAACAATAATTCCAATGGCTGCAAGTGGAGAAACTGTATAGGCAAACAATGGCCGGAATTTTTGTGTTTTAGGCAGTGCAGGCGGTGTTGCCTGTGTTAAAGAAAGTGGAATCAACGAGAGACAGGCCACCATCGCAACCAGGTTATAAGACACGTAGTGAGCCGGCGACAGACCGGCAATCACTATCTGTGACAGCAAGGTACCACTCATATCGACCATACGATAAATGGAAAAAACCGTTCCTCGATTTTCATTGGTTAGTTTCGACTGCAACCAACTTTCTATAACGGTATAGGCCCCCGCCACAGCGAAACCACTAAACACTCGCAATAAACACCAGAACCAGACGTTTTCATATACCGGGTGAAGCAGGATTGATATCGTCGAAACACCCGCCATCACAGCGAATGCACGCGCATGACCTGCACGCAGGACTATATAGGGCGATAACACGCATCCAATAAAAAACCCGATGAAATGTGCAGAGCCAAGATATCCGATCTGCGTACTGGAGAAGCCAAGCGTGATCCCTGACAGTGCATCTAAAGGCCCGAGTGAACCAGAGCCAATTTGCACAAGAATAACGGATAGCAATAATGCAAAAAGAGAGATGATCAGGCGCATTAGTCAGGGTTCGACAATCTCTTACATTCTCTGAGCGGTTGGTGCACACCAGGTGTCTCATTCAGACTTGTTCGTGTTTCATCATATTCGAAGTCACCATTCTGTGATACCCCGGAGTTTGCGCGACAGAATCTTTGATGTGCATATTTGGCCATCTATTGTCTCGATTTGTTGCTTGTATTTCTGTAGGTGGCGTAAATCACTATGTGTCCATTCTAAATGACCAGGTTCATGTTAACAGCAAATAAAACGTGGATTCTTATATCGGGATTAAGTAAATTACTACACATTCAGTGGTTAATTTACCGGCTCGTTTCACTTTTTGAGTACTTATCCAACGTCTTCAATAGCTGCAATATCCTGACTAGCGAAACGCCATGTCATGGTGGCTTGTGTAGTGTTGATTGAAAATTGTGATTGCAGGTACCTGATGGTACAGGCACAGGGATCTTTAGGAACTAAATATTTATGAGCAAAAAATCTAAACCCAGGCTGATCAAACTCGGGGAAGCCGCGTATACACCGCGATTCGAATATGGTGATCAGGCAAAAGTATCGTCGTTCTGTGGTGAGGAGGATGGCAGTCAGCTGGGCGTCGGTGTAGCGAAACTGAAAAGTGCTAACATCCCATGGACAATAAAATACGATGAATTCATTCTGGTACTCGAGGGTGTTCTCACCGTTACCACTGAGGCCGGGGAACTGACAGCCTCTGCCATGCAGGCTATCTGGTTACCAGCAGGTACAAAGCTTACCTATAAAAGCGATAATGCATATTTGTTGTACGCTATTCATCCGGCAGACTGGGCATCCAATACTTAAAGATATGAACCCTGAACATCCCATTGATATTACCCGCCAGCCGCTTAACGACAGCACCAATGCCTGGAACACCATACTCGAGCAGCGCACGCCAACACCATCATTGAATGAAGCAATCAATGCTGACTGGCTGGTTATCGGTGCGGGTTACGCTGGCCTTGCGGCAGCACGCAGACTTGCAGAACATAATCCGCTGCAGAACATTGTGATTGTCGATGCGGGTGTCTGTGGAGAAAACGCTTCGGGTAGGAATTCCGGTTTTGTGATTGATATACCTCATACCGTCTCCTCCAACCTCGATCAGCTTGACGGTGCGCGCAGCCATATGCGGTTGGCACGCGCGGCCACTGAGCATCTGGCAACTCTGGTACAGACGCATCATATAGCCTGCGATTGGTCAAAAGATGGTAAATACCAGACGGCAGTAACCGACCGCGGTTCAGAGTCAATGCTTGTCCCTTTTGCCAACGAACTCGAGGCGTTGGATGAACCCTATCAGTGGGTGCGTGGTGACGAACTTTATAAAAGGCTTGGCACCCGGCATTTTAAACATGCGGTGTATACACCCGGGTGCGTTTTAATGAATCCCGCAGCTCTGACACGTGGTCTTGCAGATTCACTTCCGGAAAATGTCACGCTATATGAAAACACCCCGGTAACCCGCATCGATTCTGTAAACGGTATTAACGTCACTACATCGAGTGGTCAGGTACAGGCGCCAAAAATGATTCTGGCTGCCAACGGTTTTAGCGATCAATTCGGTTATAAAACAGGCGGCTTTGTGCATCTTGCTCTGCGTGCCAGTTTAACGCGACCATTAAACGAGCAGGAGCGCCAGATATACGCTGTGACAAAACCGTGGGGAGTCACTCCGGCAAATGCCTTTGGTGGTGTTACGATGCGCTACACCAATGATCACCGATTGCTTATTCGGCAGGATATAAAACTTAGTATGAAGCAAAACATGTCAGCCGATACCACCCGTAAAGTGATTGACGGGCACATGAAAATCCTGCGCGATCGGTTTCCGAATCTACCCGAACTGACATTTGAAAATACGTGGGTTGGTTATATTTGTATGTCTCGCAACGGTGCACCGGCCTTTGGACCGGTCGCGCATAATGTCTGGCTTGCTGCCTGTCAAAATGGTATCGGTGTTACCAAAGGCACTATTAGTGGTTTATTAGCTGCTGATATGGCATGTGATCAGCACAACCCTTTAGTTGCAGATATGCAGTCACTGGGTTCCCCTGTGGCTTTGCCGCCAGCACCTTTGGTGGAAGCTGGTGCCAGATTTATGATGCGGCGCGAAGTGTGGAAGAATCGCCACGAGGCTTAAGTATTTTCTGCATTGGCTGTGAGCATCAGCTTTCAGGAAATGCGCCACCCTCTTCCGTACGCCTGGCTATATAGCTCTGTAATGCCTCAAGCCTGTCACCGTCTACCTGTAGTGCATTGTCACTATTAACAATATCTTTCCAAACTTTTGTTGCGCGTGTACTGGCCTCTTTAGAACCGCGTTCTGTCCATGTGCCAAAGTTGGCATAGTCATGCACAATGGGTTCATAAAACTGAGTGTTGTAGCGTTCCATTGTTTGGGGTGCTGAAAAGAAATGCCCGCTCGGGTCGACGTGTTTAAATGCAGACTCGAACCCTATCTCTTCGACACCTGCATCTGCACCAGCACATAGCTCGGCGACCATGTTAAGCACTTCAACATCGGTGATGAACTTTTCATAAGACACTGTCAATCCCCCCTCCAGCCAGCCAGCTGCGTGAATGATGACCGTTGCACCTGCCATCAGGCAGCCCCATAGTCCGAACTGGTTTTCGTTGGCGGCCTGAACGTCGTTAAGGTTAGAGGCAGACCCTGCAGCGCTGCGCCATGGCAAGCCTAGTAAGCGGGCCATTTGCCCGGCAGCGAGGGATGCCTGAAAGTGCGAGGGTGTGCCAAATGCCGGGGAACCGGATTTCATATCAACGTTTGAGGTAAACGTGCCATAGCAAACAGGCGCACCGGGATTAACTAACTGCGTAAGCGTGATAGCGGCTAAAGCTTCGGCGTGGCTTAGTGTTATTGCACCCGCCACTGTGATGGGGGCCATCGCACCCATTAACGTAAACGGTGTAACGATTGATAACTGCCCGTTACGTGCAAAATCGATTAGGCCCTGCGCCATTGGAATATCCAGCGTACGCGGGCTGTTTGTGTTGATAATAGTATAGCAGTGCGGTTGGGCCTTAAACTGCTCATCTGAAAGCCCGCGAAAGTCGCGAATCATCTCAAAGCTTTCTAATACCTGCGGCGTTCCCCTTGAAAATACAAACAAAAACTTATCTGACAGGCTCAGCTGAGTTTCCACCGTAAAATAGTGACGTAGATTGACCGGTACGTCCTGCGGTTCGACTGATGGCGACAGCATTTGCAGCACATCGTAGTGCTGCGCGAGCTGAGTATATTCGCGATAATCAACAGCGGAACCGGGGCGACGTCCGCGCTCAAGATCAGTCGCATGAGGGGCTCCTGCTCCGGGCTGAAACGTTAAGGTACCCAGTTCAAACAGCACATCGCGTTGCCTGCTGCCACCACGGCCCGTTATAGATTTTGGAGCACTGGCAATGGCGGTATCAACCATCTCACGACCGATGTAAACCATATCCCCTTCAACACGAGCACCGCCGCGCTGTAGTACTTCAATAGCTTCCGGAAGCAACACTTTCATACCGAGCTCTTCAAGTGTTTTAAGCGCGGTGTCATGTATTGATGCTATTTGATCGCGGGAGAATACGTCCATTGGTGGAAATGGATTACGCAAATTCCGATAATTTACCTCGCGCAGGCTAACGGGAGCTTCGCGTTTCTCTCCACGGCGTCTTCGCTTTCGCGATCTGGATGGCGGTGTTTTATCATTCATACTTTTGCCGCGTAGCAGTCAATCTGGCACCATGGTAACAGCTCAACTTCGAAAGCCCTTACCTTATGTCACCTGACAATGTAATTTTACAAACCGCGCGGCGAGCTCCGCGGAGCACAATGCATCCGGAAAACGGTTCTTAAGATAAAGCATGAAGATCGCGCGACTTCCCTCTAACGACATTACAAATGGCTGGAGCGCTATTCTTCCAGCCCGCGAGGCGAAACCTGCCCTGTCAGGCGATGCTTTTGCAGACTGGATTGTTCTCGGTGCGGGCTATGCAGGACTGGCTGCAGCGAGGCGACTGGCAGAAAACTGTCCCAACCAAAGCATCGCGATTATCGACGCTGGTGAAGCCGGAGAAAATGCCTCGGGGCGTAACTCGGGGTTTGCGATTGATCTTCCGCACAATGTGGGGTCATCGTTAGGTGAACTTGAGGGGCCACAGCGCTTTATGCGTCTTGCGCGGTTTTCAATCGATTACCTCGATGAACTCGTGAATAAGCATGGCATCGCCTGCGATTGGTCTAAAGACGGTAAGTATCATGCAGCAGTATCACCACGCGGTGTGAAACAGGTTCTTGAACCTCTGGCAAAAGAACTAACAGCGCTTGGCGAGCCGTTCGAATGGATTGAGCAATCTGATCTCACCGGCAAGCTCGGTTCAGAGCATTTTACTGCCGCCATTTATACACCGGGTGGTGCATTAATGAACCCCGCAGGCTTAACACGCGGCCTGGCAGATAGCTTGCCAGACAATGTCACGCACTACGAGAACTCCCCTGTAACCGAAGCGGTCTTTCAAAACGGTGTTCGCCTTACCACTGCGAATGGTGAGTTGCGCGCCCCGCGCATGATCCTCGCTGCCAACGGATATGCAGAACAGTTCGGGTTTTACCCGCGTAAGTTCATGCAGCTGGTAGCGCATGCCAGCTTGTCACGGAAGTTAACTGCAGAAGAGCGCGGAGCTTACGGCGTAGACCAGCCCTGGGGTATGACTCCCGCCAATGCCTTTGCGGGAATCACCATGCGCTATACCAACGATCACCGTATTTTAATGCGTCAGGGACTGAATTATTGCCCGAGCCAGAAAGTCTCTGCACAGGAACAGGCTACAGTAAAAAAGACTCACAAAAAGTTGTTTGATGAGCGCTTTCCGATGCTGCCCAACGTCGAGATGGAACATACCTGGAGCGGCATTGTTTGTCTCTCGCGCAACAGTTCACCGGGTTTCGGCCAGTTGACGCCAACTGTCTGGTCGGCGGTATGTCAAAACGCGGTGGGAGTTACCAAAGGTACCTTCGGAGGTGTACTGGCCGCAGATATGGCAACCGAGCGAGACAACCCGCTTATAAAAGACATGTTAAGTCTTGGTGAGCCTGATCAACTACCGGTGCGGCCGTTTTTAGATATTGGTGTGCGCAGTCGATTTAAGTGGGAACTATGGTCGAACCGTCACGAGGCGTGATGTAGCCCCTGTAAGCCTATGTCTTTACAAGCACGTAAGTACCTTGAATGAGATTAATATTACTTAATTTTAAACGGTCGAGACAACTATTGAAAATCACCAAACAAGACATCGAAAAAATGGAGAAGCTGCAAAAAGTGCAGCTGGCAACCACGTTGCCGGGCGCGAAACCGGTTTGCCTTGTAGGTACACAATCTGTTGATCTTCAGTCGAACCTGGCACCTTTCTCAAGCATAACGCATCTGGGATCAAACCCGATGTTGATCGGTATGATCACCCGACCCGCGACCGTTGACAGACATACTCTGCAAAATATTCTGGCAACCGAACACTGGACACTTAACCATGTGCATAGTGAGATTCTTGAGCAGGCGCATCAGTGCTCAGCTCGCTACCAGGTCTCCGAGTTTGAAGCAACAGGGCTGACGCCGACTTTTGAGGAGGGTATCAACGCGCCATTCGTTGCAGAATCTCGCGTGCGCTATGGTTTGGAATTAACAGAAACACTTGATATCAAAAGTAACAACACAAAGCTAATTGTAGGGGAAGTTATTTTTATCTCCATGGATGATCAGCTTCGGCAGGCAGACGGAGGAATTAGTTTGATGACTGCTGACACTCTGGCATCCACTGCATTAGACACCTACTTTAAAATTGTGGATTATAAAAAGCTGCCTTATGCAAAACCGGGCATCTGAAGGCAGGTGCCTAATCAATAAATTCGTCCGCCCGAAGGCCCGCGCGTTCGTAGTGAATCGGTAACGCGCGCCCATACAACTGTTTGCAACGCTCAGGCGTTGCCACCATATTTTCCTCTTCAACATAGGAAAAAATGGCAACGTACCTTGGTGTAGTGCCGGTAAGTGGCGCTACCCTGTGAAGCGAATTTCGGCCTCGAAAAATTTGTAAGTCACCTGGTTCTAAATCCAGGGTCGATACGTTGTCTGAGGTACCGTCAAGGACTTTTCGGACTTCGCTAAAGTTCTCACCACCGACGCGAATATTGGGTGCGTACTCAAAAGCACCGCCAACTTCAGCGTTCTGAATTGCCAGCGTTACGGTAAAATTATTGGTATCGAAATGCCATGGAAAACCGTTGCCGGCATCCGCCATGTTGACTATGACGTCGGCTAACGGGTCTGCATAGCGAAAGAATTTTTCTTCCTGCAAGCAATCCTGAATAAACGGATCAAAGGCTGGATAGTCATGAATAGATCGCAAAGGTCCGGACAACGGGAAATTGTCGGCAGCTATAAAGTTATTCGAACGATCAAAAAAAGCTCGACGCGGATCATCGTCCGGTAGTTTCGGATTATCCTTTGTGAAATAAGCGTTAGTCCGGTTGAAAGAACGATGGCCTTTGGTTGAGACACTGTCGGCTTCGGATGCCAATGCCGATACGCCTTCATCAGAAAGAAAGCCTTTTATTACTGCGCAACCGTCATAGACCAGTTTAGCTCGCGTCTCAGATACCAGTGAATCCCTGTCGTCACCTTCAATGTTGATTGGATAACGGTCCAGGTCTATCAAATCGGCAGCATTAAATGGCATGTAAACAGTCTCCTGCGCTACGGTAGGTGTGGTGCCTGATCTGACCCCTGTTCGCTCCCTGAATTCATGTTTTTCATTAACGCGATACTCTCCAGGTACTATCGTCGCAAAATAATGTCCACGCGTCGATTCTGGTTACGGCCAGACGGACTATTGTTGTCCGCAACAGGGCGGGTTTCGGCAAATCCACGAGCGGACAATTTTTCAGTATTGACGTCGGTTGTGAATCTGAGAAAATTGATCACCGCGGAAGCTCTGGCCGATGACAACTCCCAGTTCGAGGGATAACGCTGACTCAGTTTTTTACCTATCGGGTCCGAATCGGTGTGTCCTTCAACATCTATGTACCAGTCGGGATAGTCCGTGACCGCTTTGCCGATTGCGCCCAAAACTTTGCCACCCTCACGAGTCAATGAGACATCTCCCTTGCGAAAGAGACCACTGGATCCTAATGTCATTGCCACTGCGCGATCGTTTTCAATTGATTTAACAAATACACTTTTAACTCCTGCGTCCGAGAGTTTTTTCTTGAGCGTATCACGCAGTGCCAGCGTATCTCTGGTTAGCGCTTCGTTTTTAGCACTTTCAGCATCTACCACAGACTGCATCTTGTTGCGTTGAGCGGTAAGCTGTGCAATCTCTTGAGAAGATTCTGACAGAGATTGTTCAAGAGCTACTATATTTAAGACCGCTGTATCATATTGCTTAGCCCATTTTTGTTGTTCTTTTAATTGCTCTTCAGTCAGCGTTGCAACATTTTCTTCCAGCTCATTCCGTTGCGCCAGTAGTGAGCCGATTTGTTTTATGGCAACAGTTTTTTGTCCGTTGAGTGAGCTGATTGTAGAGTTTGCCTGCGTTAAATCATCTTTGGTCTGTTCACTCAGCTGCGCCAGTGAGCCGATTTGGTTTATCGCAACGGTTTTTTATCTGTTGAGTGAGCTGATTGTAGAGTTTGCCTGCATTAAATCATTTTTGGTCTGTTCACTTAGTTGTGCCAGCGAACCGATTTGGTTTATGCCTTCTGTTTTTTGTCTGTTGAGTGAGCTGATTGTAGAGTTAGCCTGCATTAAATCATCTTTGGTCTGTTCACTTAGTTGCGCCAGTGAGCCGATTTGGTTTATCGCAACAGTTTTTTGTCTGTTGAGAGAACTGATTGTAGAGTTGGCTTGCATTAAATCAA
>CAYLZS010000010.1:0-9402 GCA_964388065.1 uncultured Granulosicoccaceae bacterium | reverse complement strand
GTACGAGTGTTCGCCAGGAACAAACGCTTTGATGGTCGGTGTTAGTAACTATTTTTGCTTCCACATCTCCGGTTGATTGACAATGGTAACACATGTGTTACCATATAGCATGACAGAAATTGTTGAATACACCGACTCCGGGAATCGCAATCCATTTGGTCGGTGGTTCGATAGACTCAAACCTGATGCGGCTGCGTGGGTTGTGACAGCGCTTACACGCATTGAGGAAGACGACAATTTTGGCGACAACAAAAGCGTAGGAAAGGGAGTGCGCGAATTGCGCATTCACAAAGGACCCGGGTACCGGGTGTACTACGCGATGGACGGTGACACGATTGTGATTCTGTTGGGGGGTGGTACTAAACGACGACAGCAAGAAGATATCGACAAAGCACTGGCATGTTGGATTGACTACAAACGGAGAAAAGGCTAATGCCACTAACTACTTCATTCAAAGAAACAGTACAGAAGCGCATCGCGTCTGATCCTGAATTTGCTTCTGCTTTGCTCAAGGAGGCAGTTCAAGCTTTGCTCGATGGGGAAACTAACGTTGGAAAGTCGCTACTCCGTAAGTGCATTAACGCGACCATTGGATTTGGAGCGCTTGCGGAAACAACCGGTATTCCGGACAAGAGCTTGCAACGTATGTTTAGTGCCAGTGGCAATCCTCAAACCACCAATCTATTTGCCGTGATATCTGCACTCCTTGAATACAATAACGCGTCACTCGAAGTCACTGCGATTCATCGTGCAGCATGACATCTATACGCGATCATCTGTCAGCCTCGAAATAGTCAGTATCGGCCAATTCCAGTCGTAGATTTCCTCCTGATGAGTGTCCGCTTGTGTGAGCCTCGGTCACACAATGTTAAAAAACAGGAACCTGAATATCTGGATAGAAGTTCTTTTCAGGCGGTACTGGTATGTGTTCTACGGCTTCTGTACTTAGGTTAACGTGCACTTCGATCAATGCATGTTTGTTGAGTGCGTGGTAGAGGATGCTTTCTGTTTCCTGTAAACCTTCACTTGAAAATTCGGCTCGTGTGTAAATAACCTTGTATCGCGCATGATCACGATTATCGGGAACTGAGTGTCCAAAAGCCTCACCCTCGGGTAGCACCATTGGAATTTCCGATACGTACATCTGAGTTGGGAGTACGTAGGCAATGAAGCGATCACTTTCCTTGAGCGTACCCAGCGCTTCGTCGGTGTTTGGGTGTGCTCGAGCGATAGCCGAGATCTGAGAGAGTTCACTTTCGGTGAGCCTGGTAATAGAAAGATAGATTCCCTGCTCATCATTAAGTGAATATAGAGATGCAATAGCATGTTGTCTCACGCCGAGCGCAATCAATGTTGCGGCCACCAGGAGTGCAATGCTGCTTGCCAAACAGACGATAACGCGAGGTAATCCTGACAAGATCCGGGGGCTGCGAAAGTTAACAAATAGTTTGGGAAAGAAGCCACCCGTGCTTGATAGGTATGTATCGTAATCGGCAAAGGCGTCGGCACAAATGCGCTCCTCAACGCGTGCCAGCGCGGCGTAAGCGAATACCATGGCAATGGTGCTGTACAGAACCAGAAAGCGTGGCCAAATGAGTAACATACCCAGGCTTGCAACAATCAATGCAGTGTATTGCGGGTGTCTTATGTAGCGATAAAGCCCCCCTGTTACGGCCCCTTGTTTACGGATTTTTGCCCGGTAGACCTGAAACGCCCCGACCGCAAACCCGAGCAGCTCGCAAAAGAAAAGCAACAGACCCATTACTGGCGTAAGGTTGATCAGGGCTGACTTCGTTTCCGCTACGATGTGCGGTAAGAAGAACCACAGCATCCATCACGACAGACCCCACGCCTGCAAGCCGTCAAGCCCGGGTCCATATACAGCGTAAAAGTAGGCCGCAAAAGGGCTTGCCATATAAAAGAACTCAAACGCAATCAGTAAATAGAATGCACCACTCGCCAAAAGCATTCGGTGTGCATTTCTGGTAGATTTTGTTTCCGATGACTTCAACACTGGTAATTTTCCCTAAAGATGCATGGCCATTAGGTTAGCGTATCGAAGTTGCAAGCAGGCTCGCGTTTGTCGGATAACAGATGGTCGAAAAAAGTGTTTTTATTCAATGGTTTTGGGTAGGTGCAGCTTTTATTTTGGCGCGAGTCGTGTTGTATGCTCACATTTTGCACATTGAATATCTCGCATTAACGCGTAAATATTATTAGTAATGTGGAGCTTCATTCGCAGCCAGTTGCGGGAAAGAGATGGCCAAAAAGCATCAAAATGACAACTCACTGAAGCCACGTAAAGCACCTCGGCAGAAGCGCAGCCAGAATACAATGGATGTGATTCTGCAAGCGAGCGGTGAGTTGATTTGTGCTCACGGCCTTGAAGGATTCGGAACCAATCAGATCGCTGACAGAGCGGGAGTATCAATCGGTTCCCTCTATCAGTATTTCCCCGATAAAGAAGCCATCCTGGCTTGCCTGATCCGTGATATGCGGCGTGAAATGCTCGACGATTTCAGGAAGGCAGTTGACGATACGACAGATCAGTCCTTGCGGGTAGCTATTGAGAAACTAGTAGCAGCGGCTCTCAGGCATCACATGAGAAACCCTATGCTAACTCAACACCTTGAGAGGGCAGAGGATGACCTGCCACTGGATCACGAGACACAGGCATTGAAAATGGCGATGGCGGAAGTGGTGACGAATCTGTTAAGACAGCACAGCATAGAGAGCCCGGAAGATACCGCATTCGATCTTATCGCCGTGGCACATGGGTTAACCCAGGCCGCAACTCAGGCCGGACAATCTGATTTCGACAATTTGCATGGACGGGTAATGCGAGCCGTCGTTGGCTATCTGGAAAACTAAATAATACTTTTCTCTTTGAATGGCTTTATCGAAGTAACTCCATGAATGTGCAACTCAAAAAAGGCGAGGTAAAAATGATCCAGTGCTCTCCATGTATTGCACATATTCTTCTCCATGCAAATTGATCAGGTAAGGCTCTTCGATTTGTTGCACATAGGCAGTAATAGCATAGAATCCAACGAGACCAGTCAAGAGCATCATGGTATTCGGCGCCAAAACAAGTAAGCCAAGCCCATGTACGATGCACGCTGTGTATATCGGATTTCGTATTTTCGAATAAATGCCAGAGGTCACGAGCTCTGTTTCTTCATCTGGATCTACACCGATTCTCCAATTCTTTCCCATCGCGAACTGCGAATAGCTGGCAAATAGAATTCCACTTAAGCAAAGTGCCAGACCTGTCCACGTACCTACTTTGCCCAGTGCAATGTGCGGCTCAAGTACTGCTGCTGCATAAAGCAATGACAGCAGCAGCTGTACGATTAGTGTCCCAAACATCAATAAACTAATAAAAACAGCCCTTATTGTCCTTAACCTGGTCGCGGATCGAATGCCACTGTCGCCGACCGATACCAGTTGTGCACCGATTCTACCTCCAATGACCACGATCAGAAACAAAGCCATCATTAAAAGTGGCAGGTATTTTGATTCCATTTAACTCTCCTCTTCACTGCCAAGCGGCTTACAGCAGCATATAGATCAGTAGATTGCGTTAGGAATTCTGAAGTGCTACGCGTTGTTCTTTTTGGCTTCAACCTGAAGTCTGACCATTTCCCGCAATTCATTCGCTCCAAACTGCAGCAAAGGACGTCCATCAACGAAGAATGTTGGGGTTCGTGTAACCCGCACCGTCTGAACATCGGCATGCTCCTGCTCAATACGCTTTACAATCTCGGCGGATTGCATGTCAGATCGAGCTTTCTGCGCATCCAGCCCCACTGCTACGGCGGCATCCCAGGCTAGGTCGATACGAGGTGCACCATGATTGGCCCATTGAGGTTGGGTATCCAGTAGTGCTTCCAGCACAGGTTCGAATACACCCTGCAGTCGAGCAGCTTCGAGTATACCCACCGCTTCGTCAGACCCTTCATGGAATGTGGCATAGCGCAAGACGACACGTACTTGCCCCGGGTACTGATCCAGTATCTCCTTGACCACCGGGTGAAAAGCACGGCAAGCCTCGCAGGCAGGGTCAAAGAATTCCACAATAGTAACTGGCGCATCCTCATTCCCCATGATCGGCGCATAGGATCGAATCAACGGCGTGCCTTCACTGACCACAGGTGCGCTGTCAAGGGGCGTTTGGTTCTGCTGAACCAACAGCGTACCAACACCAAACACACCTGCTGCTAAAACCGCAGTACCTATAACCATAGTTCGTCTATTCATTTGTTATATTCTCAGTGGTATGAATTCCTGTCCGAGTCAGCAATAGTGCAATCACAATGAAACTTGCCAAAGAGACTATCGGCAACGGCATGCCGCCCAGAATAGTCATTTTTGAGTCTGTGCAGGACGGGCCGTTAACACTGCACGGAACGATCGCTTCTGAAATGAGGCCCATATAGAGTAGTGTGTGCCAGAGCGCGACGGCACCACCGGCGATTGCTACTGGCAACGCATAGCGACGAACGGACAAGTCGTTGTACAGACAGGCAAGGCCAAGTATGAATGCAAGCGGGAACATCGCAATGCGCTGATACCAGCACAGATTGCATGGTTCCTGCCCGAGCACTTCGCCAATGAACAACGCACCCAATGATGCTGCAAGCGCTACAACCCAGGCGCTAAACAACCATATCCACGCGGGATTGTATGAGTTCGATATCTCACCGTAGTCTGATTTGATAGCCACTGAATTTTCTATTGCATCCGTTTGATTACTCACAGCGTCACCTGTCCTGAGCGTGTTAGGCGACGCCATGCGGCAAGTGTGAGTGATATGAAAAGACCAAGCATCACAATACTCGCAACCCCCCAGTTGTTGGAGACTGCTTTATCAATAGCACCACCAAATACATAACCAGAACCGACAAGAATCACGACCCACACAAGCGCCGACGCCGCATTCAGCGCAGTAAATGTCGGCCAGCCCATGCTGGTCAGTCCCACAGGAAAAGAGCCGATGGTGCGCATTCCTTTTGGATACCGATATAGAAAAATGTAAGCAGTACCATAGTGCTCAAGCATCGTTTTTGCCTTGCCCAGCCATGAGGCCAGTCTGGGCCGGTTCCTGATCACTGCCTCTCCGTACTTTTTTGCCAGATAGAAACGCAGTTCATCGCCCAGGTAGCCACCCGCAAAGGCAGCGCCGGCCACCCAAAGCGGATCGAGGACACCTTGTTGGGCGGCATAGCCACCAAACAACGGTAATGCGCCACTCTTCAAAGCACAGTATAGGAACAAGATCACGTAGACCGCAGTTCCGTAGTCGCGTAGTAGCTGGAAAACTGTTTCCATAAAAATAGACCCCTGCGCTTCAGTGCGAGTGAGCAACGCTCTCACGCCGTTCCGCCAATGCTTGCCGCATTATTTGAAAAGCAGAGGAGAGAAACAATCCGGCCATTATCATCGCGACCACTAGATCAGGCCATCCACTGGATGTTCCCCAAACACCAAGTGCCGCGAACATCACAGCAACATTACCGATGGCGTCATTGCGTGAACACAACCACACCGATCTAACATTTGCATCGCCATCCTTGTAGCGAACCAGCAGAAGCACACTCGCCAGATTGGTCAGCAAGGCAAGAAAACCAATGACACCCATGATTTGCGCCTCCGGCACGCCAACATAGAAGATGCGATACACGGTAGAGCCAAATACCCATAGCCCCATCAATAAAAGGCTAACGCCCTTGGCAAGCGCGGCGTTGGTGCGCACCTGAACCGAGGCCCCAATTACGGCTAGCGAGATGCCATAAGTCAATGAATCGCCCAGGAAATCCAGCGCGTCGGCCTGAAGTGCCTGGGATTTGGCCAGATGGCCCGCGATCATCTCGACGACAAACATCGTTGCATTCAGTGCTATAACCAGCCAAAGACGCCGCTTGTAGTCCGCAGAGAGACCATCAAATTTGGCGTCGTGTCCACAACATCCAGCCATCAGGGTTAACCTTTATCTTGAAATCAACTAAAGTATAGTGTCTCTAGTCACTAGAGGTTCAAGAGGCAATTTATGTTTTCTATTGGAGAACTCTCAAAACAGACTCAGGTTAAAGTGCCTACGATTCGATACTACGAGGAAATCGGGATTTTGGCGCCTGCCGAACGCACAGAAGGCAATCAACGGCGATACGATGCCGCTGGATTGGAGCGTTTGAGTTTTATCAAACACGCCAGAGACTTAGGGTTTTCGATTGAGGCAATCACAGCTTTGATTGTGCTACAGGAACACCCAGACAGATCCTGCAGTGAGGCAACTGAAATGGCAGCTGCACAGCTTTCAGATGTCCGTGCAAAGATTAAAAAACTCAAATCGCTGGAGAAAGAGCTGGCACGAATATCTACAGGTTGCAATGGAAAAGGTGTATCAGCGGACTGCTACGTTCTAAAGTCTCTCTCCGACCACAATCTGTGTAACCAGGAGCATTAAGCCTCATTTTACTAACAGAATTCTACTGGATTTGGTGGTGTTCCCAGATGGCCCGCAAGGTCGGTAAAACCATTAACGCTACACGCTGGAGAGTGCATCAACAATAGGGCACTCGGGAATCTTTCCGCCCTTACAACGCGCAGATATACTCAATAATGTTGCTTCGATTTTCTCAAGATCGTTGATCTTTCCGCGGATACACTTGGCATGCTCCACGGTCAGTGCTTTTATTTCCCCACAGGTATATGAATCACCATCGACCATCACCAGCAGCTCCCTGATCTCCTCCATGGAAAATCCCAGTTCCCGAGAGCGTCTGATGAAGGAAAGTCGCTTTAGGTGACCCTGGCCGTAACAGCGATGTCCCCCTTCTGTGCGAGGCGGGTCGACTAGTAGTTTCTGCCGCTCGTAGTACCGAATAGTTTCGATCTTTACGCCAGTCAGCTTTGATAGAGCACCTATGCTGAGCGTTTTGTGGCTCATAGCAATATTTCCCTTGAATCTGTAGTGACTACAGGTATTACTATGCTAGCAGTTCCTACATTCTGTCATTAAGGAAAACTGCATGAACATACAATTTCTTGCCTTTAGCGGTTGTCCGCTAGCGGAGCCCGCGAAGCAGAATCTTAAGCAGGCTTTGGCTGACTGCGAGATCAATTCATTCGAAGAAATCGACATTCTCGACCCATCTTCTCCTGCAGATCTACGTGACTGGGGATCACCTACAATATTGATAAATGGGGCGGATGTAACAGGTCAACCAAAAGGTAATAGTGTTAGTTGCCGTGTATACGATGTGCCTGGCGGTGTTCCCGATGTACAGGGCATCATTGCCTGTTTACGTAGACATCTGTGATGGCTAAAAAGTCGTCAAAAATGTTGAAAGTGGGAATTGTTGGGACATTATTAACCGCGCTGTGCTGTTTCACACCGATACTCGTTGTATTTTTGAGTTCGATTGGATTGTCAGCAATCGTAGGATGGTTGGACTATGTTTTGGTGCCGGCGTTGGCATTTTTCTTTTTTCTGTCCGTGTATGCGTACTTAAGATACCGTTCTTTCCCCAAAAACTAATGAACGTTTGTCGGGCATACGAACTTTAAACTCCAAGCAGCCATAGTCTTTCTTCACAATATCTGAAACTTCCTCAATACCCGAGTTGATATACTCTGCTCTTAGCAGAGATAAATCGCTCACCCAAAAATATATCGCCCATCCTGATAGTTTCCATGGAATGATAAATTTACACTCCATCATTACTGTCAGCTCATCTCGATGCATCATTGCGAACTGTGGCGGATCACCAAGTAGGGTATCCGTCATAAAACCCAGGTCTCTAAACAAGCTAATAGTTGGCTCCATGGTTTTGCTGTTGAGCCGAATTACCGGAGCGACGGATTGAAGTCTCGGACGCATGGTTTCGCTTCGTCACTTTTATCGGAAGCCTAACCTAAAGCGGTCGTTCGCGAAATTCAATGACAGTCCGAAATGGGCACACTCCGGTCTTTCCGGCCGACCAAATTTACCAACTCACCCGTCACGATTCGGGGCTAATTCCGGGTTTGACCGGTTGGTAGTTAAGATCTTTAGCTAAGTGGCTGTTTCGCCGGTTACGCCAATGCAGTGTCAGAAAGGCGATTAGTTACCAGTATCCTCCTGCTCAGCAGTAAGCAGCTTCGCCGGTCGAGAGTACTGTAAAGAGTAAAGAGCGACTACAGCATGGCAGGTAGGCACACGTCGCTGTCAAAGAATACAACTGCAACGATCTTCCGGTCGTACAGATCACAAAATACCTTTGTTTTACTGCTACATTTATTGCAAATAAAGAGCTGACAGCGGATTGTCTACAGATCTGCGGGAACTGTTAGTGTAGTTCCTGTCCAACAAGTATTGACCGGTAACGCGGCGAAGCTGCGGTGCCGGCAGCAACATCAGGAGCCAATATGCAGAATCAACCACAACGCCCGGACACTACCGGCAAACGGCCTTACGGCTCAAAGACTGCCCGTCGGGTGCGCATGGGTACAACTGCAGGTCTTCTTGGTCTCGGAATCGGTGCTACTTTGATCGGTTTCGGATTGTTCGCAGGGCCGGAAGGTACGGCGGCGGAGCGAACCGGTAGCGGCCCCGCTGTTGTAGAGCTGTTCACCTCTCAAGGCTGCTACAGTTGTCCGCCAGCCGAGAAGTTACTCGGCAAGCTGATAAAAGATAATCCTGATCTTATCGCGCTGGAGTTTCACGTCGACTACTGGGACAGTCTGGTATACGGACGTCACGGATCGCACAAGGATCCCTTCTCCGATAAAGAAAATACTTATCGTCAGCAGTTATACAACCGTGCGGATCTGGAAGGCCAGCGTGGTGTTTACACGCCGCAAATGGTGATCAATGGTCGCTATGCCGCCGTTGGTTCTAGAGGGACGATCATCAGAAAGGGCATTGACGTGCTTGATCGCCCGCAGGTCGGGTTAAGCGTGACGCACGATCCGGTAGCAAATACAGATGCCGGGGAAACCGGTTTGCGAATTGAACTGACCGGTGATTACGCCGGCGTACCTGACAGCGCGCATGTGTGGATAGCCGTTTTTGATATTGAAAAAACCACTGAAATTGCCACCGGTGAAAACCACGACAAAACCCTGACCAGCCACCACATTGTGCGGCAGTTCAATCAGCTTACACCTGACGATGGTATCGCCAGTCTGGTAGCGACTGACAATACGCTGCAACTGAATCATCAGGTTGCATTGAAAGAAGGTCAGGGCTGTGCGGTATTGTTTCAGGAGGTTTCACCCGGTCCGGTTTACGGTGCTGCCTACTGCCCTGATGCTGTGTGGAAGCCTGAGTCATAGAGATAAAAACGACCCTTTCGGGTTCATTTTGTAAGCTACTCAACAGCACCGTACAAAATAGACCCGTAAGGGACTATTTTGTAC
>CAYLZS010000009.1:0-3690 GCA_964388065.1 uncultured Granulosicoccaceae bacterium | reverse complement strand
AGTTTGCGCAAGTAGCAGTGCAAGACTTCAGTTGTGTCTATTACTCCGGCTTTTCATCCCCTCCTGCATCCGCCTTTGGCCGATGTCCCTCCAGATGACATATCTACCGTATCACCGTACTTCTCTCTAATCGCATCCATAGCAAACGTACGTTTACCAAAAAACTGCCCCTCACCAATTCGCTCATACAGCCCGGAACGTTTCAGTGCGTCGGTCACCTTGAACTTTGCACGGGTTATATAAAAATCTATCCCCGTTTCCTCCAACCGTTCCGACATATGTGTGAGCATTTCCTCCCCGGTTGCATCAATCTGGTCTACTGCCTCCAGATCCAGTACCAGGACCTTTAACTTTGGTTTATCCGCAACTGCATTTAACAGTTGCTTTTCGAGGTAACTGGCGTTCGCAAAATACAAATCACCGTCATAGCGGAAAATTGCCATATTCTGGCTGGTTTCCATACCGAAAATTTCAGCATCGCGGAACGTGCCATCTGCATCCAGTGCAACTTCGGCAAAGTGCGGCCGCATGGTTTTATGAATATAAAACAGCAGCGACAGCACTACACCCATGAAAATACCCCACTCCAGATGCGGTGCAAAAATCAAGGTACCGGCAAACACAACGAAAGCGACAATGGCATCGTGCGGATTCACCTTCCAGGCGTGCTTGAACGGTTCGAAGTGAATCATGCCGATCACTGCCATAATAATCACCGCAGCCAGGGTTGCTACCGGCAGGTGATACAGTAACGGTGTTAAAAACAGCAACGTTACACCAACAATAATTCCGGAAACAATGGCAGTGAAACCGGTTTTTGCTCCGGCATCAAAAGCCACCGCCGTGCGCGAGAAGGAACCAGAGACTGCGTAACCCTGCGTGACTCCGGCAACCACATTGGCCAGCCCCTTGCCCACCATTTCCTGATTCGCCGACAGATGCTGTCGGGTTTTGGAGGCCACGGCCTTGGCAATGGAAAAGGCTTCAACAAAACTTAACAGCGCAATCATAAAAGACGGCATCAACAGGGAAGTGATATCCCGTGGGTCCATCGTTGGCATGATAAACGACGGCAGACCGCTCTCTATTTTGCCAACCACCTTGCCACCCATTCCTTCAAAATTCAGCAGCCAGGCTAAGACAGTGGCCGTGACCACGGTAAACAATATCCCCGGTAGTTTTGGTGCGAACTTCTTGAAGCAATAGAGCAACACCATTGAAAACAGACCCATCGCCAGTGTTGGAAAGTGCGTCTGGTCTGGAATTGCCTTCAGCAGATTCCAGAGGGTTTCATATAAATGATTACCGGAGATATTCTCGATCCCCAGTAATTTACTCAACTGCAGGCTGCTAATAACAATTGCCGCGGCATTGATAAAGCCAATCACCACCGGATGCGACAAAAAATCCACCATCATACCCAGGCGCAGGAACCCCAGTACCAGCTGCATCACGCCTGCCATAATCGCTATCATCGCGGCGTAGGCTATATATTGTTCCGGCGATAAATTCAGTGGAATCAAAGCGGCTGCGGTCATCAGCGAGATAATCGCTACCGGCCCGTTCTGTAACTGGCGCGAAGAACCGAACAGTGCGGCCACAATGGGCACCAGAAAGGCCGCGTATAGCCCGATTTGCGGTGGCAGTCCGGCCAACTGGGCATTGGCCATTGACTGGGGTATTAGCACCAGTGCGACGGTAATGCCGGCAAATATATCGGCTCGCAGCACTTCCGGGTTTTTCAGTTCGCCAATCCAGTCCTTGAAAGGCACAAAACGTCTTGCTGCGTCGAACAACAGCTGATTCAGGTAATCTTTCATGGCATTATTTTATCGTTTTGTGGCCGGTTCAACCACATTAGGACGAGTCTGTTGCACCCACGCAATGATAGTTAACACGCAGGATAAAACTTGTGTGGCTAGCTGGAGTGATGCAGGTGCTGTTATTTTGGGTGAAAAACTTCAAGCAGACACCCCATGTTAAAAATTCCAATCGCGGAAGGAAACCCGGGGCCAATTGAACTGAAGCCTTGTGGAGGCCTTGCGAGGTACCATAAAAACGCTCGTATAGTCGTAGTTGTAAATTATCTATCGTCCGATAATACTACTCCGATGAACTCCCACCCGCTCGATCTTCTAAACGAAAATGAAATAACCAAAGCTGTCGAGATCATTAACGATAAGGCAAATCTGGATGATTCCGCATGGTTTGAAACAATTGCATTATAAGAACCGGATAAAGATGAGCTTAACAACTTCGAACCAGGGCGAATAATTGAACGGCCTGTGCAACCAGTAGGGTATGCCAACATTCACTGGATGCCGGAAGGTTTTTTTAACGAAAACCCGGCTGTGGATGTTCCACCAAATCAGTCACACAAAAATTAGTGACTGGCTGACAATTTGACGTAGATCACTGCCTATTCAAGTTTTTTTTACAGCTGCCAACATGTGAAGCAAGGCGGGGAATAACCCGCAAATATATGGAGTTGTGCAGCGACGCTGATCGGTTGGTGGTCTGATAGTGTGCGTGCGTCCCGGTCTAACGGCATCTTATGGTTGATTTCTCAAAAATTAGCAAAAATCTGATTGGCGTTAGTCTGGTTTCTGCGGTGATGATCTTTTGGCTTGGCAGTCGATATCTCACCGATACCTACACACAGTATTCAGACTCACGCGAACTGCGTCAGTCTGTGATTCCAGAGATCTTGTTGTTTGATATTGCGCACGGTTTGTTCGAAGAAAGAGATGGCATTCAGCGCTCTCTGGTCAGCTCTGTTCAGGATGAAGACGTATTCTCAGCCCTCGATCAGTCACGGCAGCAGATCCGTGACCTATTCAAAGATGCACTTCACGAGATTAAGCTTACAGCGGCTGCAGAATCCGACGATGTTTTAGGTCAGCTCGAAGAGATAGACGAGAGCTTTGATAGACTCTCACTCTCCAGTATGATTATTAAATCGCAGTTGTACGCGCCTGTTGCAGAGCGCGATGAGTATGTGCGTATGCAGTTGTACGAAAACTACAACAGATTGATATCTTCAGTAAACACGCTTCGCAAAAAGATACATGTTTTACCAGATAAAAACTACGTTGAGGTACTTTCTGCGCACCAGTTGAAAAGCTCATTATGGACGCTGAATGATTCGGTAAATCAAGTTAGCATATTGGTCGAAACTTTTTTAAATATCCACAAGAACGAGGCAATTGATTCCGTCAACGTAGACGCTTTAGCTCTGAGAATATTTCAACAGCACGATCATGCATTTCAGGCTTTCTCCTCTCTGGAAGAGGTAGTTCAAACCACAAGTGGTGACAGCTTTTCGGACCAGGAGCTTGCAAAGTTAAAGGCACGGTATAAGAGCAACTTCCAGGACCTGTCAAAACAGCATCTGCTATCTCCACGGGAGGCTATGAATCCGAGTGAGCTTTTGACACAGTGGCTGGAAGTATCAAACGATATCAAGCAGGGGGTGGACTTACTTGTATCTTCGGCTTTATCAAATACTGTATCCACCGCCAATTCGATCAGGCTTGGTTCAATTGCCAGTTTGTTCATCAATGCCGCTCTCGTTTTACTGAGTACAGCACTGGCTTACGCAACATATAGACTTGCCAGAAAAATACAGCATCAGGCAGATCACGACGAATTGACAGGACGGCCTAATCGTAGATATTTCAATGCGGTATT
>CAYLZS010000008.1:0-5453 GCA_964388065.1 uncultured Granulosicoccaceae bacterium | reverse complement strand
AGCAGTAGAAGTAAATGCCAAGACCGCCGCGCGTACAGTATGAGAACGCTTTTTATCATGTCATGAATAGAGGGCGTGGTAGAAGATGGATATTCCACGGAGAGGCATATTACGAGGCTTTTCTTGGAACATTGGAAGAAGCGCATGATCGTAGTTTGTGTATTGTTGGGGCTAGATAGTGATAGTTGTCGGGCTACAGGCAACATCATTCACCACACCACCCAGCCGTGAACGAACCACATACGAATAGGCAACGCCACCCACCGCAGAGGTATCGCTATAGGTGCCCGTACCCGCCGCAGCTGTCTCGATCCACCCGCCATTGCGGCGAATATTCACAACAGACACATTCGTAAAGCCCGAATACGACACCACCGGCACATTGTTAGCATTCAACGAAACCAAACAACTCGCCCCACCGAAAGCGGGAACAGGCGCAGGTGCCTTTGGTGTGAATCCACCGAGGTCAAAGAATCCAGAACGGCCGGTCAGGATTTGGTTGTAGCGATTATTGTCCATGCCGGCAAGAAGGCCACGATCAATAATAGTTAGGTCGAACGTACCAAGAAAGGCATTGCTACCAGGGTCCCACGCAACGGCCCTCCCGTCCGACGGGTCCAATGCCGCCAGCTGATTTCGGAAAACTGCATCGTTCGGGAAAATTACGCTCGGGTTCACCGGGTCGTTCGGATTGTTGAGGTTGCAGCTGTCAGCTGCGCCGTTGGTGCGCTCATGGGTTTCACCTCCGGGAGCAGCTCCGTTCAGTGGTGCTGCACAAAAGTGCCCTCCCACGTAGACGGCGGTATCGCTTACAGCAAGAGAGAAGACACTCGAGTAAAACCGAGCGGACCAGTCGAAGTCGATAACGCCTGTGCCGCCCGTTGGGTATCGCAGAACCGAATCACAGTTCGGCGGGTTATCTGCACCCTGGCCACCTATAACAATGAAAGAATCGTTCGGAGCGATTGCAATGTCTCGCAGGCTGCCGAGGCAATTGTTGAAACGCGTTTGGCCCGACCAATCGACCCGCCAATTCGCGAGCGATGCGGTGTTCCCCGCAGTGTTGATCTTTACAACGGCCTCACGAAGAGTTCCGTTTATACGGGTGCCGAAGTGCAACCCAAAGACACTATTTCCATCGCTGGTTACCACAATCTCTCGGCCCAACTGTCCGCTGGCTGCCGAGTCCTGCACGTTCATGATGAAGCCGGGATCAACAGCGCCGGTATTGGCATCAACTGCAGCAAAGCCAGCACGGAATTGGTTGCCAACCCAGGTGAAATCACCAGCAAGATAGACATCGTTGTTTGTCACTGCCAAACCGCGAACACTTGCGTTGGCAGAAGCTCGAAAACTGGTGTCGCGATTGCCACTCGCGTTGAGCTTTGCTACTCGTGGAACCGACGAATTGTCCCAGCTTGAGAAGCGGCCGCCTACGTAGAGCGCATCGCCACGTGGATTGACTTCCAGCGCTAATACGCCATTGTTGACTGCTGGCCGGAAGCTCTCATCAAGAAGGCCCGTGTTGATGTCGTAGGCAAAGATGTTCGGTTGGGTGATCGTGGTGCCATCAGGCCGTCGCACCTGCTGGAAGTCACCGCCCACAAAGATCCGATCACCTATTTGTGCATGAGCACCGACCTCTCCGTCAAGGACGACCGGCACATCGCGTCGCGGATCCTCCCCGACCAGCTGTCCATGGTCGGCCGCCTCGACAGTGGCGATCCCTGTAAATGAGACCGCGACTAGCACCAGAACTGTAACGAAACTACTGACGACGCGCTTTACCCACAAAAATTTCATCTGTTAATTCACCTACGTTAATCGACGCTGGCAGAACTGGCTGTACCCACTAAATTAACGCCACAGGTAGATCTCTACCTTGACAGAATCGACATTCCGGACGTACTGGTTTCCCATTATTACTACGATGCCTGATGAGATGGACGCCCCTGCAAATCGGCGTCACGAAAAGCTAACCGAAGTAACAGTCAACTTCTTTTCGATTGAACATCAGTTCAGCTAACACGGTTTATGACACTGCAAACTGTTGCAGTATATTGCTATGCATGTAGCACCGTATTAATCGCCTTAAAACAAGAAAAATCAACTGGCTTGCAGCTTCTGGCAGGAATTCCGTCTGTTCCCCTTAATTTTCGATGATCTCGTGTCGACAGAAAGCACTTTCGCTCTCTCACTACGATGCCTGTCCTCGCACTACTTCATGTTGATACGTTACCTGATTCAAAAAACTCCTGAAATATTGCATCAACTATTTTTGCATCTGTGCAAATTGAACTTGATGCCCATAGATCGCCCAATATTTCTTCTTTAGGGTCCGTGAGGTTTGCTTCACTGTCTTTTTCGGAGCTTTTGTTGTATGTGCGAACCCCGTATTCTGTGCCATCATCTTCCCCAAGCATGATCACAGACCGACCGCTGTCGTGAAACAACTGCAATTGCTGTGGGCCGATTTCTGGAGCATTCTTTATGGTTAATTCAATAGTTCCACTGGTATCAAGTACCTTTTTAATAATACGCCGCGTATCATTTATGGTTACATCTTCCTGATTGGAGCCGGTGGCAGTTTCTCCGCTTCCAATCGTCCAATAAAGATTATAAATGTTCATGGCTAGGCTCCTGCTTTACACGCCTTTCTAACAAAATTCGCGTATGTTTTTCGCGTGCAAGACTCCCCACATTCGTTCCAGCATAAGTCTCTTACCAATCTATGTCAGTATCGACATCAGAGTTTTCTACAAGCGCGTAGATAATCATTCGTTCTACGTCATCGAGTAGCTGTAGATCAATAACGCGAGGAAACCCGAGACCAGCGTTTGCGAAGATCTGCTCTATTTCCACGAAAGAGTAAAATGACACGACCATAAAAAGAAAGTAATGGAATTCATTTTCACCTTTATGCACATACCGTCTTATGGCGACCAGGTTTGGTCGTAGTTCTTTACGATCTACAGCAGCTTCCACTGAAGTGGATTGCACGTTGAATAGATCAGCTCCGAGCTTGTTGACAGCCACCTTCCATGATTTGAGAAATTGCGCGTCCTTTTCTTTTTTCTCTTTTTCAATCAGCTCAAGGAGAGCGGTATTGGATACTATTGAATTCGACATTTTACCTCAGATTCTCTTCAGCATAGAGCGTGATTTCGATCATGCGCACACACAAAGGGGGCAAGTAAATGCCATATTTGCGAAATCTAAAATTCTCAAACACCCTCGTTGCGAAGGCACCTACTCACTGTAGAATAATGAATGCCACAGTAATCGGCTATCTCGCTTTGAGAGTAATCTCCCGAAAGATACGCTGCTACTATTCCCGACGCCCTATCGATACCTTCTGCGAAGTAGCTGTCCAACGGTTTGTTTTTTGACCGACGCTCCAGCTTACTGATTTCTTTGACATTCGTCGCCACTTCGTCAACATATTGCTTATAGACAGATTCAACGAATGTCTCGTCACCTAATATTACCGGGTGTATTTTTTCATCCCACACTGACTCCATTCCTTTACCTGCTCTAACGAAATCAATGTAACGCGTTACCGCTCGCTTTCGTTGCTTACCAAAGTGACCAAGAACAAAATCCGTCTCTAACCACTCCGGCGACTTTCCCTGCCCTGTCATCGCACGATAGCTACTCCATTTCCAATGCCGCAGTTGTTTCACCATTCCGGCCCGCAATGGGTTGAGCACAACATATCTACTTAGCTCCAACAAGTAACTTTCTGCATCAACCAATATGCCTTTGAAGCGGCCTTGAAACACATGCCCTACCCGTTTATGTCGGCGATTATGAGCCTGAGTGTATACACCATTTAACTGGCGCATACCTTTAGACAAATTACCCTCTACTGTTTCAACCACCAGGTGATAGTGATTATCCATTTGCACCCAAGCGTGGCAACGCCAGTTAAAGCGTTCACACACCGATCCGAAGATTTCCAGCCACATCTCCCGATCTTTATCATCAAGATAAATAGCTTCTCGACGATCTCCACGTGAGGTGACGTGATAAATCGCTCCTGCATACTCTATTCGTAAGGGTCTGGCCATTTATCAAACCTCTCAGTTATTGCTACTATGTAGCAATTGAAGACACATTCCACTTGTTTTGCGGCGGCATTAAGGCTCCTTACTTTGAGTAGAGGGAAACGAGAATGAAAAAACACATAAGCTAATAATCTCACCAGGTTTTGTGTTTTTGGTAGAGCCTTGAGTGGGGGCGACTCTCCGGTATGTTAGGTAATCCCTTGGAGAATATGTGGCTCGATGTATGATTTATGTATGCCTCAAAAATATACTCTGGCCAATAAAAGTGACCATCTCCATACTTCATGTGATCGTGATAACCATCACTCGATTGTTTGTTACCACCTTTCACCAGAATTTCGTCAAAGTACTTCATCCATCCATCAACGGATGTCTCATACATCACGTACGGTGTGTTACCTACAACGCTCACACCTTTTTCCAGTTCATTGGGCGGAAAAATTCTTGTATACCAGATTTCACCTGCTTTACCGTTATAGCCTGAAGCGTTTCTCGCAATAAATTCCTCCTGGGTCCACAACTCTTTCATCTTAATCAAACCCTGCTCCAAACTTACAATCTGATATACACCACATCGCGACACTGCCATTTTTGAGGCCAACTCTATAAACACATTGTGAGCACCAAGCCTACTGTTAACCGCTATAGCTACCGAACCCAATGTCTCTTTTCCAAGCCCAAAGGCCACATCAAATAAAGACCAAAATGAATAATATGAAGCCGTGATCGGGGACATTGGCGGACCCATCGGGGTGTACAGCTCCTGTGATTCTTCGATTACGTCAGCAAATTTATACATTGCTTTCAACCCCAGCAACTGTTCTGCGGTTATCGTTATTTGATTTTGCACCCACATATATACGGCATAAGCCGGAGGAAGCTCTGCAAATTCATCAGCTTTAATCGTCGCGTGTAAATCCGCCGCTTCCTTTTTTCCAGCGCGAACCGAAGAGAGATCGATCACATCGCGCTTAATTTCCTTTTCAATCCGGCAATAGTTTGTTTCTTCTTCTTGACCTTATGCTCCACTTTCTCAACTTCCTCACCTGTAGGATAACTAGCACCTGCCAGAATTCATATGCCTACCACAGGTCATGCTTCGCAAATGCCACATTCTCGTGATTTCGGACATTTTCAGGTTCCCTGTTTGCGATGGCACCGACTCACAGTCTCGCAACGTTCCAAACTCTAACGCAATTATTTGACCCCATATGCGTCATGCCGGGGGTCGTTTTCTCGTAGCGGTCTGGCCATGCATTTAGAATCCTTGAGTCAGCATGTCGATAGCCGACACAATTTCATCATGATGCACCGATAGGTTGTCCACCGGGGACTTAAGGGCCGACAGGGGCACAGAAGATAAAAATTGAGTAACCATAACGTACC
>CAYLZS010000007.1:0-11145 GCA_964388065.1 uncultured Granulosicoccaceae bacterium | reverse complement strand
GACCTGAAATTGGTACTATGCTGCTATCAACTGCGGCGAGGGCTACCGGTTCACTGGCAGTGCCCTCACTGGTGTATGACAAGTATCGTATTGCAGCAGTGGAGTTGTAAGTGCCGTCAGGATATACATCTTCAACACCACGGCATCGCTCATAGCGTTGTATACAAAAGTACCGCCAATGCGGCCCGAGTAAAGCCAGGGATCAGAAGTGAACGACGCCGCTGACACCAACAGACCGAATAACATTGCCAAAAGAGTGCGCACAAACATCAACAACTCCATAAAAGTGAATTGCACAAAAGTGGAACCCGACTGTGCGCATGGAGTGCGCCACTGCAAGTAGTTGGCAACACTGTTCATATTTCTTTGGTTAGTTGACGTACATCCTTAAAATTTGGCGCAGAGAGCTTATCTCACGAATACGCAGCCCGTCTCACGTGCGAGGACCCTTTATTACAAGCGATGCATTGATGCCGGGTAGTGCCCCGCATCCGTTAACCCGTTCATGAAGTCTCTTACTTCACTCAGATCTTCGGCATAAGTCACACCCTTCCATTTTTCCGATGTCGGGATTAACCTCGCTCTAACCTCACCGCTCTTGATCGCCAGATTGACTGCATCAGGAATGTAAAACTCATCATTGCTTAAGTCGGCAGTGTCTGCCAAAAAAGATTGAAATGCTCTCTCGAGGACATCAAAAAAAGAGGGATGAAAACCCCAGAATGTCATAGAGACGATTGAATCAAGATTAACCGTGATATTATTTGCAGCCGGATCAGTATGCAGTGAATCATTTACTTTAAGGCAAATATTTTTTACTTCATGTATGGATGTCAGATAGCCATCAGAGTCTTCAGAGCACACTCCCCTGTTTACACCACCAGAGTCGCTTAAGGTATTTTTCAAACTATAGCCCGGCAACGTGCAAACCAGCGGATCCGTACTCTTTTTTTGGAGATAGTCTCCAACATGCTTAAAATTTAAACGCCCGTAATAATCATCTGCATTAATAACCACAAAAGGGTTGCTAATATTATCCCGACACACGAGCACGGCATGCCCTGTACCCCAGGGTTTTACACGGGAGTCAGATGCCGGATTAGAAATCTCGCGGCTTATATCACTTAGTTTCTGTACTACGAATTCAACTTTAAGCCGGCCCTGGTAACAAGCCAGACGCTGACTATATTCAGTAGTATCCTGTTTGGGGCTTACAACAAATATAACGTGTTTAAACCCCGCCTTAAACGCGTCGTATACACTGTATTCAAACAATGACTGACCTGATGGCCCGACTTCCGCTAACGGTTTATCGCCACCAAATCTGCTGCCCTTTCCCGCCGCCAGAATAACCAAAGTGAGTGACATGTGTAAAAGCTCTCTACAGAAATAAAACCAATATTGACACGATTCGTGTGCGGTACACTTTAGCAACTCACCGCAGAGGAATCATTGTTAATTCCGTATTCAAATGATCAAGCCTGTTTAACCAGAATGATCTACACTCCTTTAAGCCATCAACCCTCTACAATCGCGAACAAGAGGTCCCGGAGTTGTAGCCATGAAGTACTCTTTTTCTATTTTGCTCGTCGCTTGCCTGTCCGGCTGTGTAGCATTTCCTATTAACAGCCAGGACGAATCTAAAGCGCTGGGCAAAGGAAATTTCCGTCTCGGTGCCACGACAACACTAAACAACCCCGAGATCAGCGTCTCTGCTGGTGTGGCGAAATCTACTGACATTTATGGACAGATTCAGACCAGTCTGTACAGTGCCGGAATCAAACAAACACTCATTGAAACACCCGGCAAACACGGACTGGCATTGCTGGGAGGTGGTTTTGTAAGCGAAGAGTTTTCCATACGCGATAGTGACGACAGTGACAATACCGAACGCAAAACCGGTGCTTTTATTGGAGGTACTGGCAACTGGTATCAGCACAACACAGTCATTGCACTGCAACTCCAACACAATTTTATTAATACTCCCGAGCCATTTGATTCTCAGGGTTTGGATTTTGAAATTTTTGAAGAATTTCAAAAAGTTACACAGCTCACTCTGACAGCACGCTGGCGCCGCCAGAAAAACAAATTTTCTCTCAAAGGTGGAGTTAGTTGCCTATTTGGTTTCGATCAACTACCTGTACGCGCAGAGGATCAGGAGCTCTCCCGGGATGTTGACGACACGATATGTCTGCCGGTGGTGGGATTCGGCTACTACATAGACTGAACAATGAATCGGCTGATTTTTTTGTTCTTCTGGTCTTTATTCTTCCGGTCTTAAATATTCAGGGTTTGAACGCTCAGACTGAGAACTGTGCTACCACGAATACAACAGGCTAGAGCTGGAATACTTTATTTCGACCAGTCCTCTTACCTTGCAACAGCGCAGTATCTGCCCGAAGTATTGCACTCTCAATTGACTCATTCTGCTGCCAGTTCGTGACTCCGATTGTGGTCGTTATATCAATATACTTGTTTTTGATTTCAATCCTGTCGCGTTCAATTGTTCGCCTGAGCATTTCTGCAATTTCACCTGCACTATCTGTATGCGTAGGTGAAATTGCAATAACAAATTCATCTCCACCGTAACGAAAAACAATATCATCGTCACTAATAATTGATCTCAGCCTGGTAGCAAAATGACGTAACACAGCATCACCCACCGCATGTCCGTGATTGTCATTGATCAGTTTGAAGTGATCAATGTCACACACCAGAAGATCGAGCGCTTCATGCTTTGTGTGAGTCAGTGGGCTCAGCAGAGATGATTTCAGCACCGAACGGTTGAACAATCCGGTGAGTTCGTCGTGGCATGCAGAGTAACAAGCCTGCGCATACAACAAGGCATTGTTACACGGGCCACTTAGCGCCTGTGCCTCAGATGCTAACGCTCGTGATTCCCAACTTGAGAATCTGTTGCTACGTCGCAAAGCCAACGTGCCAAAAGCGTAGCTTTGAAACTGCAGCTGCAGGCTGAGCTCTTTTGAATCTGCACATGAGTCTGCACAAGGCTGATGTTCGACAGAGATTGGAAAATCTGACGCTCGAAATCTTACGCTTTGTATCGAGTACGATTCTGCAAGCCTGATATATATTTTTTCAATCAACGTCTGGAGATCGAGGTATTGATACAAAGGATCAATAAGTTCAACCGAGGAAGCTGCTAAATGGCCAGCCGCGGCTGAGAGATAATCCTTTCCCTCACATATCTCTCCGAAGGTCATTGATGATGACTCCGAATATGCTTTCATTCCTATTCCTAAAATGCCCTGTACGCAGACACTACTGATCCTTATCTATCTTTGTATATAGTAGATAGAAAGTGAAATAGAATTGCAAAACAGTTATAAGCTTCTACTTAGGTAACTCTACGGAGTACCCGCATAAACGCCACACAGGATAACAACTTTATGTATGCGCACCGGCTATAGATGCCGGCACCCATACATCACGGTTAGCGATCACAATTAGTCAGGTTCTTCAGCAGTCCAGTCTGACAAACGTGCTTTTAAACGCATTAGCGCCTGACCATGTATCTGGCAAACACGACTTTCACTTACTCCAAGAATCTCACCTATCTCTCTGAGATTTAGATCTTCATCGTAGTACAAGGACATCACCAGGCTTTCACGTTCCGGCAGATTTTTAATTGCGTTAGCCAGTGCTGTTTTAAAACTACCATGTTGCATATGCTCAGACGGACCAATATCTTTGCTCTCTGGCAGTGATATTGTTTCCCCGGTATTTTCATCTGGCTGATCAAAGCTGAAGACATGCGCAGACATACTTTCGGTTAAAATCTGGTGGTAAGCACTCAACGAGATCCCGAGTCTTGAAGCAACTTCTACATCCGTTGCATCACGTCCGGTTTCCTGTTCGATATTGCGCAGAGCCTCAGCTGCTTCTCTGGACTTTCTGTGCACAGAGCGTGGAGTCCAGTCGGACCGACGTATCTCATCGAGCATAGCGCCCCTGACACGTATACCCGCATAAGTTTCAAAACTGGCACCCTGAGTCGGATCATACTGACGTGCCGCTTCCAGCAAACCGATCATACCTGCCTGAATTAGATCTTCAGCCTGTACATTCGGTGGTAGTCGATGCATCAGATGGAAAGCAATTCGTTTTACCAGTTTTGCATGTTTGGTGATGAGGTCGTTGTCAGAAACCAACTCAACATCATTGTACATAGCATGCGCGTTCATTCAGTCACACCTTGCATTACGAGACGTTCGACGAAGAACTCTACGTGTCCAATGGGTTGTTTGGGCTCTGGCCAGCCGTTAACAGTTTTTGCTAATTTTTTAAAGGCAATAGCAGCCCGAGATCCCGGATATGATGTAACAACTGGTGACTGTTCACATGCACCGATGTGCAGGTGTTTATCATGTGGGATCGCACCGAGGTAGCTCAACACCACATCGAGGTTGGCATCGGCTTTTTCAAGCACCTTGTCAAACAGGTCAAGAGCCTCGTCACCAGAAGCAACTTTGTTAACCAGAATATTGAAGCGTTTAACGTGAAATTCGCGGCTTAGAATCTTGATTGTAGAATAGGCATCAGACACAGATGTCGGCTCATCACAGACCACTACAACAACTTCGCGTGCAGCCCCGCAAAACGCCGTCACCTGACTGCATATTCCCGCTGGTGTATCAATGATCAGCGTATCTATCGGTGCTTTCATGCTACTGAAAGCATTGATCAACCCACCATACTCTGCCTGTGAGAGTGAGGCGACTTTCGAGGCTCCACTGCTGGCAGGTAACAACCTGACGCGCTCATCAATCTGAACAACGATTTCATCAAGGCTGTGTTTGCCGTGTAAAACATCTGAAAGTGTACCGTGCGGTTGAATTCCGCAGAGTACATCTATATTAGCCAAACCCAGATCCGCATCGAGTATCAGTACATTGCGACCGAGCTTACCGAGCTCAATTGCAAGATTGACTGTAACATTCGATTTACCAACTCCACCCTTGCCACCAGTCACTGCCAATACCTGCACAGGCTGCCTCGGGTGGTGTTGCTTATTCACGTTCTCGGTTGCCTCAAGCGCAGTTGCACTGGACACCATTTATGCTCCCATATAAACATATAATAATTTTTTTATGGATCTGTAAGTCGATCCTTTTTGGCGGGGCAATACCTGGTCGCTCGAACCTCGACACCACCGAAAGAAAGCCGCTCTCACTGCGAACCATATTTCTAAATCGGTGTCTTAAACTCAGTAACGCGATAAAACACTTTCCTGCCTGACAGAGCTGTTGCAAGCCACAGGCCACGCGTATTCAAGCTTTTCAAGCGATAGTTAAAAACGTGACGGACATGATAAGCAAGTGAGACTACGGTGGGTTTTATCAAGCGGAGTGAGACAAGGCGCAACTTTGCGTCGCTATTCGGGGCTGCGCAAACTTCAAACGAATCGACATTTAATTCGAATGCCGAAACGGATGAAAAATCATCGACACAGATGTGTCAAATATTAGTGTGACTTGGCGCAATAGTTATATGTGCACGATCTCACATTTTACCGGCACACTTTACCGGCACACTGAAATGGCCTACCGAAAAGAAAACAATAGATTTGCCAGACAACAGAACGGATTTTATAAGATAGGAGGGTAAAAACAGGTGGGGAACTGCTGCACACATCCTTGTGTGCATTTTACTATCAGACTATCAGCTCGACGCCGCTTCCAAAGGCCGCTGGATGCGATACTTGCGCATCTTCTCTACCAGCGTAGTGCGCCTAATTTGCAACTTCTTGGCAGCATGCGCCACCACACCGTTACAGTCATCTAAAGCCTGTTCAATAAGACTCACTTCAATGTCCGTCAGATGTTGCTTTAGATCAATACCATCACGGGGTAATCGAGGCTCACTCAACATTGGCAGACCTGGCATGCCAGACATTTTCTCGCTGTCTTCGATATCCGCAACCAGTGTCTGCTCCTGAACCATTTGCTTGTCCGGAACAATTTTGGAGGGCAGATCTTTAACATCTACCAGACCGTGCGGGTGGAGAATTGTCATACGCTCCATCAAGTTCGCAAGCTCACGAACATTACCTGGCCAGGCGTAGTTGCACAATGCCATTACCGCCGCTGGCGTTAACCTGACCGATGCATTTTTTTCGTGCTCCAGTCGGGTAATAAGTTCGTTGATTAACAATGGCAAGTCTTCAACGCGATCTCGCAGACGAGGCATCTCAACTGGAAATACATTTAGACGGTAGTAGAGATCTTCCCGGAACTTACCTTCTTTTATATGTGTCTCAAGATTTCTATGGGTAGCTGCAACAATCCGAACATCGGACTTAATAACTTTGTTGCTACCAACGCGCTCAAACGAACGCTCTTGAATCACACGCAGCAATTTGACCTGCATGGAAAGTGGCATGTCGCCAATTTCATCCAGAAAAATAGTACCACCCTGCGCCAGCTCAAAACGACCCTGACGAGCTCCAATCGCACCGGTAAAAGAGCCTTTCTCGTGACCGAACAGCTCACTTTCAAGCAGTTCACTGGGAATTGCACCGCAGTTGATCGGTACGAACGGCTTGCTTCGGCGCTTTGAATGATAATGAATGTTACGCGCAACCACTTCTTTACCAGTACCGGATTCACCAAGTACCAGGACGGTTGCTTCTGTGGGTGCCACCTGTTCAATCATTTTGCGAACACGACGAGTCTCACGGCTGTTGCCTACCAGGCTTCTGAACAATTCAGGTGACTGAGGTGCCTTGCCTTGCAGATGGGCTTGTGCCTGACTCGGTTTTGCTGCCGGCTCTTCCCTCACTACTCCGCTCTCTACTTCAGCGCGATGCAATATATTAGAAAGATCTGAAAAACGCGTATCCGCAGTAATGCAACCAAGGAACGTATTTTCAACTTGCTCCGGTGTCATATCGAGCGGAGTCTTGCCGGTTACAAGAATAAAAGGCGGGCATGGCGATATGTCAGCGCGAATCTTGGCGACGTGATCCAGAATACCGGGACAGTTGCCAATAATGATAGCGAGCTTTTCGTTCAGGCCTGGATATCCCTCAAGCAAAGCCGGCGAACTGATTGCTTTGGCTTCGTAATCGACAAATTCCAGCTGGTGCATGAGTTTCTGGGCACGTTCACTATCAGAATCGATAACCAGGATTTGATTTTGTTTTGTCTTCCCCATTGAATGGTCCGGTTAGGTCGAAAATTTGGATTGCAACGGTCTTAAGGAGACAGCAACAAACGGTTAGAAATACTTGACGGCTTGGAGTATAGACCGCTATTTCATTTTCGTTACAAGGAGGGAGATAAGGTAGCGTGTAAAATGGCTCAAACGATTGAATATCGTCCAGTTATTAGTCATGGGATTCAATACGATTTCGCTCCAGGGCAAGCATTTAAAGGGCAATTTCAATCATTTTCAGTGAAATCAGCTTGACGATGGCCGAGCGGCTGCCTGCCTTAAAAATTTCCGTAATACCAATACATTTAGCCAACAACCGGAATAGTAGAGGGATGCGGGAACAGGTGCAATTACATGGCATTACAAGTCACACCAACTAAACTAACATAAGAATCACTATCTCATTTGAACCCTAATTCCTCTCCCGATCCGGAAGAACAGCCGGGCATGGTTCCACAAAACACAACCCGAATATCTTCAAAATGTTCAAGAAAATTGACTCGCAGCCGTCACAGTGGCACCTGGATGCCGGACAGGCAATCGCGAAGACAGTGGTATGATTACGCTGTTACCGCGAAAGTTACGTCACAAACAGAAGATCCAACTGAAGACTATGGCCAGCAAAATAGTACCGCCAGGATCCGACGGCACCCGGGAAAAACAGGTGGGACAACCTGAAACCGATTCCGATGCGCTCTACCGCCGCGCTGCGGAATTATCCAAAGAAATCCAACGGGAGTCAGTTGTGGATAAAGAGAAAGTAAGCCGTATAAAAGCCGAGATCGAAAACGGCACCTACAAAGTAGACGCAGATGCTATCGCAGACAAGCTGATGGAATTCGATTTCCGAATCGATGACGACAGCAAGGACTGATGCACCTGCCAGACGGCAATTGAGCACCGCAAAGCCGGGATTTGCAACTCAAACCCGGTTGTGTACATAGTGAGGCATCAAATGGAAATTGGTGGAGCTACGCGGGATCGAACCGCGGACCTCCTGCATGCCATGCAGGCGCTCTCCCAGCTGAGCTATAGCCCCTTTCAGGAGCGCAGATCGTAGAACCTGCAGACTGGATTGTCAAATTCCTCAGCCAGCTTCTGCACGCGCTTTTACATAATCGATTGCTGTCGCTATCCGTGCAAGGCTGCGGTTTTTACCAATCAGCTCCAGTGTGTCGCCAATATCAGGCGAAGCACCTGCACCAGTTATCGCTACACGCAGGGGCTGGCCAATCTTGCCAAAGCCAATCTCCTGCTCTTCAGCAACAGACTCAAGCAGTGTTTTTAAAGACGCCGCCTGCCAGTCATCCTGCACCGAGAGTTTTGCATGTATCGCTTCGAGCACAGGCAAGGCTACTGGTCGCAGTTGCTTTTTTGCAGCTTTTTCATCGAGCTCAACCGAGTCTTTATAGAAAATGTCTGCCTGCTCTGCCATTTGCGCAAAAGACTGGGCTCGTTCTTTGAGCACCGATGCCACCCGGGACACAGACGGACCGTTGGCAACAGACACGGAGTTCGCTAGCAGTGCATCACTTAACGCCTGACCAAGTTCTTCATCTGATTGATTCGCCATGTGCTGCTGGTTAACCCAGAGAAGCTTGGTTGTATCAAACACCGAGCCTGATCTCTGGCAATCCTCAAGCGCAAACAGATCAAGCAGCTCTTCAATAGTAAAATTCTCCTGATCGCCGTGTGACCAGCCGAGCCTCGCCAAATAATTCAACATGGCACGCGGGAGGATGCCGTCCTTTTGGTACTGCATAACACTGACTGCGCCATGCCGCTTCGACATACGCTTGTTATCATCACCAAGAATCATTGGCAGGTGTGCAAACAGCGGTACTTGAAGCCCAAGCGCATTAAAGATGTGTATTTGTCGTGGTGTGTTGTTTATATGATCGTCACCACGAACTACGTGCGTGATTTTCATATCGGCATCATCCACTACCACAGATAAATTATAAGTCGGGTTGCCGTCGGAACGACGAATCACCAGATCATCAAGTTCGGCGTTGTCTATCTCGATTCTGCCTTTGACCAGATCATCTATCACCACAACACCGTCAAGCGGTGTTTTAAACCGTATAACCGGGTCAACGCCTGCAACCGCCTCCACACGCTCGCGGCAGGTACCGTCGTAGCGTGGCTTGCGCTTTTCAGCCAGCGCTTGCTCTCGCATTTCATCAAGTCGCTCTTTACTACAGTAGCAACGATAGGCATGACCCGAGTCGATCAGCTCATCAATTACCTCGTTGTAGCGATCATATCGCCGGGTCTGGAAAAACGGACCCTCATCGTAGTCCAGCCCGAGCCATTTCATGCCGTCGAGAATTGCCTGCACAGACTCGTCGGTCGAGCGTTCGCGATCAGTGTCCTCAACCCGCAGGACAAACTCGCCCTCGTGTTTGCGGGCAAAAAGCCAGCAAAACAGCGCGGTACGGGCCCCGCCGAGGTGTAAATAACCCGTGGGGCTCGGGGCGAAACGGGTGCGAACTTTCATGCCTGGAGTTTTCCTGTAATGACAGATTCGAATTGCGCTATACTGGTACCAGAAATCCAGCGCCGGGATTATTTCCGGCAATTATACATGGGGTCACACAAAGACCACGGCCCGATACTTCGGCCGCAGAACATGGCAAGCCACAAAGCTCAAGCCTACTTATGAATCACATGGCAAATGACAGAACAGCAGACACGGCCAGGGATTTGACCGTAGAAACTACTTCAGAACCGCTCAATCTTCGATGGCACTCTTCAAGTACCTCGAAACTCGGTTTCGTGCGTGCGGTCAATGAAGATGCCTTGCTGGATGCTCGAGAACAGAATCTGTGGGTGGTTGCAGACGGAATGGGTGGCCACAGCTATGGCGACGAAGCCAGCCGGGCAATAATTGATCACCTCTTAAGTTTCCGCGCGCGCGAAGACCTGAATGACAACATCGAAGACCTAAAGACACGTCTGTCACAGGCGCACGAGCAATGCCGCACCCATGCCAACGGTCAATTAATGGGTAGCACGGTCGCCGCTCTTTTTGTACACGACCCGTATTGTTTTTTTCTGTGGGCAGGTGACAGTCGCATTTATAGATACCGCCAGAATAAACTCGAGCAAATGACAGAAGACCACAGCCTGGTACAGGGACTGGTCAGCATCGGGGAACTGCAAAAAGAAGATATGGACAAGCACCCGTCTTCACACATCATCACCCGTGCCGTTGGAGTACACAACGACCTCGACCTGGAATTACGACACAATGAAATTCAGGCCGGTGATCGCTACCTTGTTTGTAGCGACGGACTCTATAAAGACGTTACTGAAAATGAAATCAGTGAACGCATGGGATATGCAACCGTAGAAGATAGTCTCGACAGTTTGATAGACCTGGCGCTTGAGCGTGGCGGTACAGATAACACTACTGCTATTGTTATTCAGGCTGGCATGCCTGCTTAGATTTTTTTAATTTTTGCGTGCCGCTCTGGCATGTCGTGCTTACTCGCCGCTCTGGCCTGGCATCCATGCCGTGTTTATTCGTCCCATCCCCGGTACTCAGCCTTCGGGCACGCGTCAAACCCCGACGCTTGTGAAAAATCGATCCGGTTGTAAAAACAAGCACTAACCACTAGCCGAGCTACTAACCTCTGTAAACTTCAGCTCGTCATCCTTCCAGTCAATTTCAATCGTATCGCCAGCGGCAAACTCACCACCTAGAATCTCTTTTGCCAGTCGATTTTCAAGATGCGTTTGAATTGCCCGTCGCAGAGGGCGTGCTCCATAGACCGGATCAAAACCCGCCTCACCCAGCATATCAAGTGCGCCATCGGTTACTTTTATAGTGATGTCATTAGCCTTTAATCGTTTGGCAAGAGTTGCGACCTGAATGCCGGTGATTTGTCTGATGTGATCACGCTCGAGTGGATGAAATACAACGACATCATCAATTCGGTTTATAAACTCTGGCCGGAAATGATC
>CAYLZS010000006.1:0-8921 GCA_964388065.1 uncultured Granulosicoccaceae bacterium | reverse complement strand
GATGTTGATGCCTGGTAGTATTTTGTTTTCTTTTCAAGCCCGAGAAATCTAATTGCCTCGAGTAGCCTTAGCGCACCCATTGCGTCAACATCAGCGGTGTATTCGGGCGACTCAAAGCTCACGGCGACATGACTTTGAGCTCCCAGGTTATACACTTCGTCTGGTTGAACCAGCTGAATTATTCTTGTTAGATTAGACGAGTCAGTCAGATCACCATAATGTAAAACAAATTTCTGGTTATCTACATGAGGGTCCTGGTAAATATGATCGACTCTTTGGGTATTTAACGAAGATGCTCTTCGCTTGATACCATGCACTTCGTATCCTTTCTCTAAAAGAAACTCTGCCAAATACGAGCCGTCCTGCCCCGTGATGCCAGTGATCAACGCTTTTTTACTCATTTCCCACAACTCATTTTATTATTTTAGAAAACCGTTAATTCGTAGACGCTAAGCGACCGTTTGTGAACAGGTCGACAACTGTGATGTGGTTAAAGAAGATGGAGAATTTGTTCTTTCCATTGGCCTCCGGCTTCCCTGCTCGACAGCAACAGACCCTCTACGGCTAGCTTTCAAAACCCACATTATGGATTTAGCTCTACCATGAATTTGCCCAGGAATCTTACACCTAAGTATAACTCAATGCTCTTTCAAATTGGCCTGCACGTCGCCGAAGAAAACGTGATAGGGGACGCATGTACACATAAAATGGGGCGCGAAATTTATATTCGCCGAACACCCATCACCCCTGATGATATGTACTGAAGTTACTTTCTAATTCGCCCAGATTGCTAAAAATCCGCTCATCGATTGGCAACCTCGCTCGTCCGCAGATACCGGCAGACGCGCATGTCCGGCAACTAGCAAGAGCCAGAACACGCTAACCTCACCAGAGGACTTGCTTCGGCCGCACTAAGAGCTCCCTGCCGTCGAACCCCATCCCGCGAAACGTTGGCACCACATGCATTGGAACGAGAAGCTTAAGTGTTTAGGCATCCGGGCAAGTACCATGCAACCGACCTATGGGAATCGCGGTCGGATCAAAGAGCCGCAATCCAGTTCTGTGGCAATCACCATCGACAAGCAAGAACAACAGACCACACACGCAAGCAACGAAGCAGGCTCTGCTCATGGACAAAGGAATTGATGCTGGCTATACAATCGACTTTCGCGGCACAACTGCCATGGCTTCGATAGGTGGTCCCACATTCAGAAGTATTACCTTCACCCGCGATGGATTCTTTGAACAAAGCAGAACCAGCATAACCGATGTACCAGTCAATGTTGGTGGTACTTCCATCACCGTTACCGGTGACAGCAACATGACTGGAAGTTACAGCATCACCGGCAATACCATTGAGCTTCGCTACAACAGTGGACAGATTGAACGGTCACTATTCGGAACCGACGGCACGAATACCGTTATTCTTGATCAGGTAAGATATACAGCCAGCTAATGACTTAGTACAAAGGGTAGTTGTTAAGTCGGGAGCATTGTTCCCGGCTGAATACACGACGTAGATCCTCCGTGTCTCACTGGTTATTGTGAGGCGCTCTGTTTCTAAGATTTTTCTTACAAATCCACTATAGATTTTCTTTTGAGAGTGGAGCTTTCCATGTATCGTTCGTTCGGCTTAATCGTTTAACGCAGCGCCTTAGTGCGCGCCGAATTACCACTCAGACGCCAATCGAGACCAGCTATCTTCAACGAACCAGCTTTGCTGAGTAACGTTACAAACGTATGTCCGTGATCAAAAAATTCTGAGATGACATTTCTTAAAGTGATGTCTATTCATAATTTGTATTGAACGGTGTCGTCAACGCCTATTCCGAATTATTAGATTATTCCGATCTACTCTTTACGTTGTGAACCGGCAATCCAAAGATGTACTTCTTTTTTTGTGAGTCCGAGAGCTACAAACTCACCGCTCTTATCGTCTTTTCTCCAAATACGGTATCCATTATCTCCCTGAAAATGACCATACTCATAGGCAGATTGGTCTAAAGCTTCCGAAAGCGTTCTTTCACCCAGTAAACGATTTAGTTTGCGCCGATGAAAAAAATCTTTCACTACATCGAGCCCCGAATACCACAACCACCCGATAGAAAATATTCCACCCACCATAAGAAAACAAACAGCAATCATCCACATGGTTTTACCAGGATTAGTAAACAGATAATAAGCTAAAGTAGCCAGCATCAAACCAACAATTACAACAGCATACACGATACTTGCTTTTTCTTTTACCCTCCCGGCTCGTGTATACGTCTGTTTGTATTTACCCCTCATTACCTTATCGCCTTAATTCATTGACTATCCCTGTATGAGTCAGACTCTGGGAGAAGTCCAAACAGCGTGCCAGTAGCATTTTTTTTGTTCGCTCACATAAATAAGCCAGACAAAATGCTTTAATCACCACCGAATAAGCGGCTAATGGAATCTTTTACATTCGATAATTTATCCGAAACGCTATTTTTTATACCAGAGGCAGTGCCTGCAACTTTATCCTTAGCTGTCCCGGTAGCGTCCCATACGGTCTTGAGTGGTTTTTCGAAGTTATTCTCCAAAATGTTCCCAAGCCCTTCTCTTGCGCTGTCTGCAACGTTAGTGAAGTCTTCCAGAGTTTTAGAAGCTACCCAGGCTGCACCAGCACCCACCACAAAACCGGCACCCGCACCCACAGCTGTACCAGCTACCGGAATAGCACTACCTATTGTTGCACCAACTGCCATACCTGCCATGCCTGCTGCAACAGCAACACCGGTGTCTACTGCTACGTCTGCTGTGGCGTCACCCGCAGACATTGTTCCGTCTTCGACTGCATCGGCGTTGCTCCAGACAGATGTGCCTACTGCAACTATTCCATCAACAACAGCGCCACCACGTACAGCGCCCAATTTATTCCCTAACGCATCACTTGCTATTGCACTACCGCCGCCAAGGGCCGCGTCGCGAGCGATTGCGACTGATTCATCCTCATTAATTTTTCCATCATCTGCCAGCGCGTTAATCGTTGAAAATGCAGTGGCTCCGGCAGCCCCGTATCTGGCACCGCCTGCACGTTGGTGAATTTTTGCATCAGCTGACTGCACATCCGGGAAACTACCTGGGTTGGAACTATTAACCCCGGGTGTTGAACCGTCGGGTGGCAACGCGACTCCTGAATCAAAAACGGTTTTGCTTTGCTCACCTGACGCGTCGAATTTAGAATGTTCAACGTAGTTGTATTGCTCAGATAGATTGCGAGTATTTTCTGGAAAAATATTAACGTTGGTAGCACTTTCATTGGCCGGAACTCGAACGCCCTCTGCGCCTTGTGCTCGCGCACCTGCTGCGAAGGCTCTCGGATGCGTATAAGGATCTTCACCCGTTAGGCGACTAGCAAGGCTTCGATCACGACCCTCATCGCCATAGGGCTCGGTTAGTGCGGCCCGACTTATTTCGGGTGAATCCATAACGTCCACAACATTGCCGCTGAAGTCCGATTTGACTACCGCACTGTTTGCCATGCCGCCATAGTGGGCTGCTTCCGCCTTGATGCCGTCCAGTGTATCGGAGTTGTAGAGAGAAGTTTCACCGGGGGAGGCGTAACGACCTCCCTTATCACTAAAAGTGAAGTTCGCATAACCTTGTACGCGTGCGGTTTCATCAGGGACGGCACGTAAGATAGAGTCTTGATAGGGTGTTGTGGATGTAGTAAAACCAATGTCATAGGCTTTTGCAGACTGGCTGGCTATAAAATTCTCTCTGCCAGCCGCACCAGCTGTTCCAATTATCGCTGCAGGCAGCTGATTTTCTTCCGGTTGTACTGGTACTTGTGGCTCGCTGGATGATTCACTGGTATCTGGCTCAGCATTGAGCTCTAGGTTCAGTCCCGGTGAAGTCAAGGACGGTGCGGCAGCGTAACTAGTTGTGTTGCTTTTAGTTAAGCCATCGTTCTTGTTGCTATTTTTATTATTGTTGTCAGAGCTATTGTTGCCAGAGTTCTTTCTGTTGTCAGACAGGTTGTTCGAGTTTCCAGAATTTTTGTTGTTATCGTTTCTCGAATCATTATCGTTAGAGCCTCTGTCATCGCCAGAGCTGTTAATGTCTGACTTACCAGAGCTCTTGTCCTCATCACTATCAGAACTTTTATTGCTGTTCGACTTGCCTGCGCTTTCGCTGTTGTCAGCGCCATTGGAACTACCAGCGTTATCTGATGAACTATCAGAAGAAGTCTTTCCAGAATCCGATGACGGGCTATCCGTACCACCGGTCGCAGCGCTTGAGCCAGGTCCACTATAGTCGTTAAACTCTACTGCGATTTGTTTACCATCGATAGCGATAAAGCCGCTGTCGTTTTCAGACTTCAGTGCTTGTAATGCTGTAGCGTCTACTTTTCCCTGCAGTAGAGACCGGGAAAATATTGCACCTTCATCACCTGCAGCATCCGGCCCGCCGAGTTGAGCGTCGAGGTGATGGCCAAGCTCTTCTGTATACACAGACTGCAGCGCTTTGGGATTATTAAGCAGACTTCTATCCAGGTAAATTGTGCCACCATTGGCATTGTCGTATGCGCCGAGTGCTGTAGCCCCCAATGTTCCTGCGTCTACAAAAACAACGTTTTCCGGTAGCGGTAAGTTTCCGTTTGCGGCCATCGCTGTCATTTTATCCAGCGCAGCCGGATCTGCTTTGCCACCATATGCCTGATCGAGCGCACTGCGAAATGCCTGCTGGTTGTCTGTTGCGCGCTGTTGTACGGAATCTTCCAGAAACTGGACTGTAGATTGTTCACGGTACTCTGATGCCTTGTCCGATATATTTAATCCAACCGAACCTGACTGACCCTTCTTTAGGTTGTCTGTTGTACCTGCGCGCGGACTTGCGATGGACCTTTGTTGTATGGCTGGCATATTCATCAGTGTTTCCTGTTGCAGTTACTGAGTTATTCGAATCTGCAGTCAGGCTATACGGTACATAGTGTTGCTACAATTAGGGGAAACCCTATGATTTTCAGTTCTGATGTTTCTAGAGCTGGTGATCCCGCATGGCCGAGGGCATACGCGGAGCTGCAAATTCGGACTACAGCTTAGATTCCTCTAACTCAGCCCGCGCCATCGGGAGTGCTTGATTTAGCAACTTGAGGTGGCGTCAGCACCAGCAACCAAAGATCCCGGCATAATCGGGTAAGGTTAAAGTGTGTATCGCCGTTAAATGATTAGGTGCGAAATAAACGTTGTTTCGCTGGGAGCTTTAACGCGATTTGCAACACTTCGTCCAGCTTGCTCGTCATACGCTGGAACTTGTGCTTTAAGAGGTAGAACTTTCAGGCAAAGGATTGGCCTAAATATCGCAGTAAGTTACTGAATAATGGCAAATATTGGCGGAGAGTGAGGGATTCGAACCCCCGGACGGTTTAACCCGTCAACGGTTTTCAAGACCGCCGCATTCGACCACTCTGCCAACTCTCCGTAGGGTCGCGTGGTGCGAGGAGGCTGAATTTTACTGAAATGTTTGCCTAAAAGCCATGCTTGATCGCGGACTGCATATTGAAATTTGGTCATAACAACCCTATTGTTACCGGGTAGTCTCTGGTCTGAGCGAAATGAGCGAATGTCCTGAGCACCTGTTTTGTCACTTAATACATTTAATTTAAATCTGGAGCATAAATTGGCTATTCAATCAATCGATCGCGCGAGTAGTGCGGTTAGCGTCAACAAGGTACTGCGCGACACCTATCGCCTGCTCTCTATGACCCTTCTTTTCGCCGCTTTCACAGCTGGCGTTTCCTACTTTTTGCGCTTGCCACACGGCGCCGGCATGATCTGCTCGCTCGCCGCTATGGGCTTGTTGATGTTTGTTTTGCCAAAAGCTGCCAACTCTTCTAAAGGCATTCTGATTGTTTTCGCAGTTACCGGCTTACTCGGTGTTGGACTGGGCCCAATGCTCAATCACTACCTCGCCACTACTAATGGCCAAACTCTGGTTGCCACCGCACTTGGCGGCACTGGTGTAATCTTTATGGGGCTGTCTGCTTTTGCTCTGGTCACTAAACGTGACTTCTCGTTCATGGGTGGATTTTTACTGGTAGGTCTTATCGTTGTGATCCTTGCAATGGTTGCCAATTTCTTTCTCCAAATGCCGGCACTGCAAATTGTCACCTCGGCTGCAATCATTCTGATTATGAGCGGATTCATTCTGTTCGACACCAGCCGTATCGTGAATGGTGGTGAGACAAACTACATTATGGCAACGGTTAGCCTGTTCCTGTCGATCTACAACATCTTCCACAGCCTGTTGTTCCTGCTGGGCATGGGTGGTGACGATTAATCGTCTGATCTGACAGCATAAAACGCAGTAACAAACCCCGGCACTGCCGGGGTTTTTTTTCGATTAAATTACAGGGGTTAAGTAATGGGTTCAGGCTGGAATCTTGTGTGGGCAGTTGTGATGCTGTTCTTTGTGTGGCGTTTATGGCCATCCGCCAAGCATTGGTTAGAGAATGGCCCTAAGGGCAACACCGATGACTGGATGACTGCCGGCTTATTACTTGGCGGGGTAGCCCTGTTTGTCCTAGTGCTGATTAAACTGGTCTAGTCTGCCAATCGAACTACCAGACAACTGGTACACCAACTGACACCTGGCCTTCGCTTATTGCCGTTAGGTGTCTGGATTTTCTAGTTGCCAAGCGCTTTATCAATTTCCAGATACTTCTGTGCATATCGCCAACCCAGTTCACGCAGCGCCGGTGCTGAAAAGTGCACACCATTTGGACTACCAGCTTCCGCTGGTCTGAGCTCAAGATCACTTGCCATAACGCAGGCCGTGCGATCATCGCCATCACTGTTAAGTGCCATCAGGTGGAGGTTCATATCAGCTCGAAATGTTTCACCACAAATAAAAATACCTTTATCCATATAACTTTCGTTGCGAAAGTTGGGGTCTGCATTTATTACATCACCTATTGGACTCAGTACTCACTATCAGGCAGATCTATTTCACACATCTTATCTACCATTGGCTTAGCTGCAATCCAGCGCTATTGGCATTGGCAAGTGCGTGAAAGACTGTGTATTTGAGTAGTTCACAATAACTTTTGTGTTTAGACGCACAACGGTTGCCTATTTGATAACACCTGTCGGATCACCATCAATACTGGTCAGATTCTTCTTTCGCCAGTAAGCCTCTACTTCGGTTTGAGTCATATGCGGACCTTCAAACGCACAAAACATCAGCGTCATTCTGCCATTCTGAATTACATGTGCCGCTGTCTCATTGCCACTTCCGGTAACGCTCAGCCAGACAATTTCACTGTCACTTGTAACTTTTAACGAATCCAGTCCCTTGGGTGAGACATTCACTCTGCCCTGCTCTGTGGCTGTGGCTGTGGCAACAAAAAACAACGATTGCTGTTGTATAAAATCCGTAAAATTCTTATTTAACTTATCTGTTTTTATTCCCATCGCTTCAATCCACAATGTCAGATTTTAAAGTTCTGTAAGCGGTATTTTTCAGATACATACCGACCGCTATAAATACGATCGAACCACCAATCAGGGTAGCGAGCCCGGGGGTTTCATTAAAAACCAGCCACACAAGAATTGGTGCCAGCGGAGCGTCCAGAGCTGTAATTAAAGCTGTTTCAACAGAGGGAAGTAATCTTGCTCCCAATATAAACAAGCTAAGCCCAAGAGCCGAGTTAACTACACCAAACAAAATCAGCAGCAGTCACTGACTGGGTTCAATTGCATACGATTTATCGCGACATACTGGCACTTCAATCTATGCGGGTACCAATAGATGGTGAGGCAGGTATTGACTATATCATGCGTCCGGGCTTTGATTTACCACCGTTGATGTTCACTGCCGAGGAAGCAGAGGCAATTGCAGTGGGTATGTCTCTTTTGGGACGCACAGGAGATGCTGGCCTTGAAAAAGCTGCGCGCAATGTGGTGCGCAAAATATCTGATGTCATGCATTCAGATGACCAGAACAGAAATGAGTCCGCTGCACTCAGTGAGTCGGTTTTTGCATCCGGGTGGCACAAGATACCCGCATCCGATGTAGATACCCGCATCTTAAGGCAAGCTGTTCGCGCTGAAGAAAAACTCCAAATTGAGTATACGGATCTTCAATCACGCAATACTACTCGGGTGATACTCCCGCTCGCTGTTATCTATTACGTTGATGCCGTGATCCTGGCTGCCTGGTGCGAATTACGCGATGACTTCCGCCACTTCAGAATCGATCGCATAAAAGTATGCGTGCCGAACAAAACATTCTTTACGGAGAATGGAAACAACCTGCGAGAGCAATGGCGCTTGCAACACGAGCTCGACACTGCAACCGGTGATAGTCGCACCACCTAAGCTTGTATCAGTCACAGCAAAACGAACGTTGCATGAAAAGCAATCGAGGCTGCAAGCAATTGCAACCTCGAGCTCTGCATTCGAAACACTAGTAAGTCATTTCATTGACGAATTGCGCCAATTTTCCGGCGCAACGTCAATTAGCCAACACTAGTCACCTTCAAGCAGTGCTTCCCAGGTGAAACCGCTGCCTTCAAGGATTCTGCGCAGCTTTTTAAGTGCTTCCATCTGGATCTGGCGAACACGTTCACGGGTCACACCCAACTCTTTACCGACATCTTCAAGCGTTGTTCGCTCGTAGCCGTGTAAACCGAAGCGTCGCACTATGACGTCGCGGTGCTTTGGTTCAAGCTTCATCAGCCAGTTGTTGATCTGCTTGTGGGTACTGTCATCCTGAAGTTTCCAGGCGGGATCAGGGTTGTTGTCATCCGGGATGATGTCCAGCAACGGGCGATCACCGTCCGGGCCGAGAGAGACATCAACCGAGGTCACGCGGTCTCTCAGGCCGAGCAGGCGCTTGACGTCAGCTACCGGCTTTTCACACTCGGCGGCGATGTCTTCGGCAGTCGGTTC
>CAYLZS010000005.1:0-3423 GCA_964388065.1 uncultured Granulosicoccaceae bacterium | reverse complement strand
AACAACCGTTGCGGTAACCACAACAGTCGCACCAAAATCCGGCTCCAGTAATAAAAGGATTGCTGCGATTCCCGCAATACCCAGAGGGACTAAAAATACGGCCAAATCACTTTTAATCTGATTACCCTTGCGAACAAAGTAACCCGCCAGGTAGACGACAATCGCTATCTTGAAGAACTCGGATGGCTGAAAAGAAAAGCCCAGCTGGATCCAGCGGCGACTACCATTGACACTCTTGCCAACGAACGGCAACAGAACCAAAAACAACAACAAAAATCCCAGACACAGCAACGCCGGACCATACTCTTCAAAGACATCCAATGGTATGCGCCATACAATCAGCGCTGCGACAAATCCGATAGCCAGATAAATAGCCTGCAGCCTGCCGTAGTAAGTGGCGTCTTCGAGAAGCCGTTCAGCCTGCGCTACCGATGCGGAAAAAACCATCACCAGACCCAGCGCTGCAAGCGCACCGAGCAGACTAAGCAACACCCAATCAACGCGTTGCCTCTCAGTCAGCACTTGCACACCCATATTTTTTTGTTCAAGCCCTAGGCGCACAGTTTTTTAACCTCGCTCTCGAATACAGCACCACGATCTTCAAAGTTTTTAAACATATCGAAGCTCGCACAGGCAGGAGAGAGCAATACACAATCCCCGGGTTTTGAAACTTCGGCAGCACATCTCACGGCCTGCTGCATTGAATCAGCACGATAGACCGGTACAGCTTCTCCTATCGCACGTTCAATTTTTCCGGCATCTTCCCCAATCAGTACAACCGCTTTGCACAACTCGGCAACCACATCACGCAATGGTTTGTAGTCTGCGTTTTTACCACGACCACCTGCGATTAAAACCACCGGTGACGACATGCCCTTAATGGCACTAACCGCGGCACCAACATTAGTCCCTTTGGAATCGTTAATCCAGCTGACACTGTCAGACTCACACACCAAAGAAGTGCGATGAGGCAAGCCAGTAAATTTCGCAAAACCATTAGCGAATATTTTACTCATGCTATTTTTATCTGTATCTATCAGGACTGAAGTCATCGCCATGGCAGCCAGTGCATTAACGCAGTTATGTATTCCCGCTACTTTGACGTCACTGGCAACGATTTCAGCTACAGATCCACCAGACAACAACGCATTGCTTTCATTATCATTTATTGACCAGTCAGCATCCTGATTCGCGGCACTGAAACTAATCCCTGTTGCACGTGCAGATACGTCAGCTGGGAAGGTCAATTCATCATCGAGGTTAAACACTATGTGCTGTGCATTATGGTAAATGCTCCGCTTGACTTCAGCGTAGTCATCCATTCCTTCATAGCGGTCCAGATGATCGGCACTGACATTTAAAACACTGGCAACAGTTGGCTTAAGAGAAGAGGTTGTTTCAAGCTGAAAGCTGGAAAGTTCAAGTACGTATGCTTCAATTGAGTCATCCTGCAAACCGTCAAGGCAGGCAAGCCCGACATTACCCACTACAGCAGTCTTTATATCAGCGGCATTTAGCAACTCACCCGCCATACTCACCACGGTACTCTTTCCGTTCGAACCGGTCACAGCCAGCACCGGCTTGGTAACTGCACGCGCAAATAATTCGACATCACCGATAATTTCAACACCCGTTGCGCGTGCCTTTGTAAAAACGTCCGCTCTAACAGATACACCCGGACTGACTACCACACAATCAAAGTTACTCAAAAGTTCAACAGACAGTGCACAACTATGACACTGCACATTTTTTAATACTGCCTCCTGCTGTTTCAGTGTCTGACATCTCTCAGCGTTACCTTCTACAACCTCAAACGATGCGCCGATGCGATCGAGATATCGAACGACTGACATTCCGCTTATGCCAAGCCCCACTACCAGGAATTTTTTATTCTTATCAGTCATATCAGCGAATCTTTAAACTTGCGAGACCCAGCAAGACCAAAATGAAGGTAATAATCCAGAAACGCACAATAACCCGCGGCTCTGGCCAGCCTTTCAATTCAAAGTGATGGTGGATAGGCGCCATTCGGAAAATCCTTTTGCCTGTTAACTTAAAAGACGCCACCTGCATAAACACGCTGACAGTCTCCATAACAAAAACACCTCCCATCACAAACAGTATGAGCTCCTGCCTTACCAGGACGGCAACCACTCCAAGGGCCGCACCGATAGCCAGCGCACCTACATCGCCCATAAACACCTGTGCCGGATAGGTGTTAAACCACAGAAACCCCAAACCGGCACCAACAAGACTCGAACAAAATACCGTCAGCTCGCCTACACCTTCGATCCCGGGTATGCCGAGGTAACTTGAAAACACAGCATGCCCCGTAACGTAAGCAAACAACCCCAAAGCCGCGGCAACCATCACAGTCGGCATAATTGCCAAACCATCCAATCCATCTGTGAGATTTACCGCGTTACTGGTACCAACAATAACGAAATAGGTAAAGGGTATAAAAAACAAACCCAAATAGAGCGACACACCCTTAACGTACGTAATCAACAAACTAGCTTCTGCGGTACTTCGAGCGGTTAAATAGATAAACAAAGCCGCAGCAAACGCTGCCACTGATTGCCAGAAGAATTTCGCAGAAGCAGATAGTCCGTCAGAGTTTTTCAACAGCACTTTGCGATAATCATCTACCCAGCCAATCGCACCGAAAGCAGAGGTAACAAACAGTACCACCCAAACATGGCGCACCGATAAATCCGACCACAACAAAACGCTGATACCGACTGCAACTAAAATCATTGCTCCACCCATGGTAGGTGTACCGGCATTTGACTGATGCGAACTCGGCCCGTCATCATGGACACTCTGACCAATACTTGCTGCCTGCAACCAACGGATCATGGCCGGTCCAAACACCAGGCACGCAACCAATGAGGTTAACGCCGCAAAAATAGCACGTAAGGTAATGTACTGAATAACACCAAAGCCATCATCAAACCGCACAAGCCATTCAGAAAGCAGCAGCATCATTGGCAACACACCTTCGCTTCTGAGCTGGTTTCCGGCCCGGCTTTCGGTAGAGAGACCTCGAACTGACTGGTAAGCGCTGAAACAATCTGCTCCATTTTCATTGAGCGCGAACCTTTTACCAGCACGGTGCTGTTGGCGCTCAGTTCGCCACTCAGTGCCTTCACCAGAGCGTCCTTACCTGAAAACCAGTCAGCGCCTGAACCAAACGCACTTGCTGTATGTTTTGCCAATTCACCAAATGCCAGCAATCGATCTACTTTGTTCTCCTGTGCATATCTGCCTATCGCCTTGTGCTGTTCAATTTCATCGGCACCCAACTCAAGTAAATCACCAAGTACCATGAAGCGCGTACCATCAAAATCACCAAGCACATTAATAGCTGCACGAGTTGATGCGGGATTAGCGTTATAGGTGTCATCAATAACCGTGATGCCA
>CAYLZS010000004.1:0-3573 GCA_964388065.1 uncultured Granulosicoccaceae bacterium | reverse complement strand
TCACCATCCAGTATGCCGACGTTGCACATACTCATGCCTTTAACTCTCAGCAGATAATCAGCGACGGGTCGATCAGATGGTGATCTTCTACATTGGATACCGCAAGAATAGGCTCGCCGGCTGCGACGCTGCCGATGACTGGCAGTGGTATCGCTTCACCCTCTGTGGTGAGAACACGGCAGGCCTCCACGTGCTCAGCGGCGGCCGGGAGTATGACTATGCCGCGCGATGCCCCGGCCAGGATTTCAATCATGCCCTTTTTCTCCAGCGCTCGCAGGTGGGATTCTGCGGCATTTGCCGAGCTGAAACCGAGCATATACGCGATTTCGGCGCGAGTAGGTGGCATGCCGTCTTCACGGATGCCCTGGCAGATCAGCTCAAGTACTTCTTGTTGTCTTTTTGTAAGCATGTGCTTCTATGTGGCTTTTTATCCAGTACTGTATTTATATACATGTTTTTTATAAAACACAACCGCTATTTGTTTGAGTGGCTAACCGGATGTCGGGATTTGCTCTTTCGAGATTTCCCTTTCGAGATTTCCCTTTCGAGATTCCCCTTTCGAGAATTCCCTGGGGCAAAAACAGGGTATGGGGCGAAGGATTGAGAGTGAGTATCCGGCAGATTATTGCCGGGCGCACACCAAAAACAGTGCGCTGCCAGATTTCTTTCAATGCCAATGCATTATCAGTGGAAATGAACGACGTAGCTTTGTATTCCGGCCTGACGATTTCGATTGTGAGCGCACAGCGCCCGCCGGGCTGTGTCTCAATCTATGTGGATCAATCCATTGTCAGAGCTATAACTGCTGCAAGGGTTACAACTGCAAGGACCTCAACTGCCTAGCAGGTGTAGTTCATACCCAAACGACCGCCATCGACGTATATTGTCTCACCGGTGATATAACTGGATTTGTCGCCTGATAAAAATGCGACTACCTCGGCAATTTCTTTTGCATCACCCAAACGTTGCATCGGGGTGCGCGACATTACCATTTTCATGGCGTCCGGGTTGGCGTTAACGGCCGCCAGCATGTCGGTATCTATTGAGCCTGGTCCGACCGCGTTAACGCGAATCCCGTGTGGTGCAAGTGCCAGTGAAGACGATTTGGTCAGCTGTGCCACACCGCCCTTTGAGGCACAGTAGGCGGCGATTGATGGAATAGCCACAACCGCGTTTATTGAAGACATATTTACAATGGAGCCTTCGATCTTATTCGCAATCATTATTTTTGCGGCGCGCTGTGTCGATAAAAATGTTCCCATTAAATTGACATCAATTACCTGGCGGAACTGGTCAAAGCTGGTCTCGAGGAAATCCCCCGGCAGTGCGATGCCAGCGTTGTTAACCAATATGTGAAGTGCACCGTGGTCGCTTGCTATCTGATCGTAGAGCTGGTTGATCTTGTCTTCATTTCCCATATCGCAGGCAATACCGACAGTGCCATCGCCGAGCTTTGCCACCGCCTGATCCAGCCCGTCTTCGTTGATATCTGAGAGAATGAGTCGTGCGCCGAGATCTTTCAAAGCGGCGGCACAAGCATAGCCAATACCTTGAGCGGCTCCGGTCACCAGTGCAATTCGTTGATCAGCCATAGTAAATCTGCCAGGTTCAGAGGGTTGCATTTTACCTGTAGTCGGTGCTGGTGCAACATTGACAACGCGGTATTGGAGTTGAGCTGCTGATGGTATAGTGGGGCTGCTGGTAATGACCAGACAAAACTGCTGTTTTTGTAATCCCATCATCTTGTAAGAGAAAGTGATGAATATAGAATCCGCCCCTGACTGTGACCTGGGCTATCTTAAGAAATTGAACCGTGACCAGCTCTGCGAGCTGGACTGGAAATCTCTGGAGTGCTTTACCGGTGAGTTGCTGGATTTACATGCTGAAGGTGCTCTCGGCAATGAAGACTTCGCCAAGCTGCCGCGCAGACCCATCCTGTGTATTGATCAAATAGAATTGGTCACCGAGGATCGTATTGAGGCTTCTTTCAGGTTTCCGGATCAGGCCAGTGAGTGGTCGTTCGATACAAGCGAGTCTCTGGAAATGCTGTTCCAGGATCAGCTGGATCAGTTAGTCGGATTCTGGGGTGCACGCAAGGCAAATGGCATTGGCAGGGCATTGTCCTCCGGATCATGTAATTTGCATCAGTCACTCGATTTCGAACCTGGCAAGCGGCTGCGCTACTCGATGGAAAAACGCAAATGGATAGAAGGCAAGTCTGGTGGAGGCACGGCGGTTTTTAACGGCAAAATAATAGATGACAAGGATAACGTTATCCTTGAAACACGCAATGTGATCGTTGGAATTTTAAACCCGGAAGATATTCGTACACTGCGTGAGAAGTTTGGCGGGACACAGGGTGTTGATGAAAGTCTTGCACAGGAGAAAGTTTCAAATCTAACGATTCCGTTATTCGACACAGATCTTGGATCAGCTGAAGTGCAGGCTGGTGTCGTCAGCTCACGGGAAGCCACACAGAAAATCACACCGGATCTGTGGCCATTTAGATATCACTTCCACGCCGACCCGATCGTGCCAGGGAATTTTGGCACTCATGGCATGATATCCCTGCTCAAAAAAGTCGCTCGCGATCAATTTGGACTTAAGAATCCAGTGTTCAAATCCATGAGCAAGAAGTCGTTTTCCGGGATGATCTTCGAAGATAAAAAACAAATAAGATTTGAATTACTGGATATCAGTAAAACAGAATCAAACAGTGTTATTGCAAAAGAAGGCAACCTCTACCTTGAGAGTGCAGAAGGGAAAAAATTAATTGAAGAGCCCATTTATACCTTCAAAAACCTTACAGTAGCTGAGCGCAGCTGAATTTAAAAAGCCTTATTCGTGCAAGCTCTGGTTTTGTTGAACAAAACGAAACACAAAAAGCATAGCGCGAAGTATTGCAACAAGACATCTCGGTGCATTCCGCCTTCAGCCCGCTTGCGGTGTTTGCGGTTGGCCGGTTGAAATAATCACTCAATGATCTGTCCAGCTAATTGCCTGAATTTTGATACATCAGTCAAACTTTAACTGTTCGAAGTGAAGAATTGATCAGAAAAGTCGCGACCCTGCACTGATCCGCCATCAGGTCAAAGAATGGTTTTGTATTATCGAACACAAATTGAAACGTAGTGAGCCACATATTTTCTTATTTCACCCGACCGGGTGATGGGTTCTCACCAGGCTTTGTCGCAATATGTTTCGTATCGGAACATGCGATGGAATGTGTTTAGCTCAGGATGAGCTGTTCCGGTGCCACATATTAAGTAAGGCTCACGCAGCATGTTGGTCGCTGCTTTGTCAGAAATACCATTGACTGGTTCATAGAACGGTGGTGAGTCGTCGTCTCTATAATAATATTCAAGGACAGTGCTGCAGGGACACTTTATACCAGATAGCGTTCTGCTGGTTTCTTTGTAAACTGGATTTGAATTTGAAATCGATGAAGAGGCCGGCAGCACCACAATAGAGCGCTGCCTGATCAAAGCTTTTCACTTGTTACATCAGGAACAAAGGTTCCGTAACGGATTAATGCCTACCCCCAGGTGATCATATTGATGACGTGATCAATGC
>CAYLZS010000003.1:0-5965 GCA_964388065.1 uncultured Granulosicoccaceae bacterium | reverse complement strand
CATGATCGATGCACTACGAGACGTTGTCATCGCAAAAGGCGTCAGTGAAGACAATATTCACAGCGATCCGTTTACACCCGCTGTCAACAATGATGTCTCTGTTCAAAAAGGTAATTTCGGTGGCTTTATATCGCGCTTGTTGGGTTGATTAGAGCTATTTGAAGAATGCTTGCAAGGGCTTGGCCTGGCTCCTGACTCACTGAGCCAACTTCGTTTTTGCAGCAAGGGGCTTTTTGTTTCTGGAAAGTTATTTATCCACACTGTTTTGACAGTGTGCTGTTGTTCAGTGGTCTCAGGAAATAGATTTTGCGTAGGTGGCATGTTGAGCCTGTCACAACACAGCGAAAGTCTGACTCTGCAAGTATTAAATAGCAAATGAAGTAACTTACTTGACGATAAACGCAGCTGATAAGCGACTTAACGAGATCAGTAGAAAATTAAACTTTACAAAACGCACCTGATTCCTTTGGCTCGTAGTAGAAGACTGCTGGTATCCAAATAGAAATTGTACTTCAGATAATACCAAACGTACCATTTGTTGAATAATTGGAATTTCCCTTCATTTAACTTCATGGCTATATATGATCAGAACAAGACTCTCGAAACTCACACTAATCGGAATTTTGGCTGGCGCCTTGATTGCCTGCGATAGTGACGATGATGACGATTCGTCGGTAAGCGAAAGCTCAGATACTGCAAGTGACACCAGTATGCCTGTACCGGGCGACTCTACACCTGATAGTACGCTGGCGGGAGCACCGGCCGGTGTAAACGGCAGCTGGCTGTTGAGTTGCAGGCAAGAGGATCCTGGTGAAATCGATACGTTATACGAGATTATTCAACTGGATATCATGGATGATGTTTTCGTGGCTACCGCAAGTGTATTTTCTGACAGCGCTTGTACAGAACTGGGGCTATTTAGCCCTGCAATAGCCACCTTCTCTGTAGTTTATAGCGGCACAACAGAGACAGCTCTGGGAACTGCTACCAACATTGATCTCACCCAGGAAGCTCTTTCAATACCCGGTCTGGAAGACCCGGGATCAGCGGAAGATTTTATAGACGATACAGTGATTTTAGACATACTGCTGGTTATGAATGATTCTCTTTTCCTGGGAGACGATGATTCCGATGATTTTGATGGGTTCGAGACCGATGACTCTACAGAACCAGATCCTGAAGAATCACGTCCAACACAGCTGGATCAAACTGAAGAGTTCATACGGCAACCCTGATACGCTTCAGTCTATTGCCCCTGTCTTATCGACTGACGAGGGCAATGCCGTTTACTCTATATAAAAACAATACAGGAAGCCTGTAAGATGGCTAGCGTCATCGCCGACAACTGGAAGCAGGCGCTTAAACAAGAAGGGGTAACTACTAACGATGTGCGCATCTATGCAGATGCATTCGAACATGATGAAGCATCAGGCGCGCGGATGCTTGATTAAAAAATATTGAGGGTCTTTCACGGGAATACCTCATCCACCAGCAAGGCTGCACTTTCAGCCATTCGACGCGCACCACAACTCGGGCAGAACCCTCTGCGTTTGCAGCTAAACAACAGCAAATGCTCACGACGACAACTCTCACACCTTACTCGAAAGAAACCGTGCTCGGCACAACCACATTGCAGATACGCCTCGAATTCCTGCTCTACATAGCGCGGTAACGGTTTTCTGTTTCAGCTCTGCTTTGAGCTGTGGGTAATACTTTTCTACCAACCGATACAGCAGCGTCTCTTTGGGCCGGTGCGCTACATAGGGCTCCACCTGCTCAGCCAGCACGCTAGACTGGCGGGGGAGAAAGATCAGTAAGCACGTAAATGGGATTTCGAGTACACAGGTTCAATCGGGTTGTATTGCGGCCTTGTATACAATAGAAGAGGTCGGTGGCGTGGTTGAACAGTACGATATGGCGTCTATAGTTGGCGTCAGGTGGAAGAGTTCTTGCCTAATTTAAAGTAATGTTGAGTTAATGCGCTTTTTATTATTCGGCACAGTAGTGACATTATGAATATGATCAATAAACTTTTTTGTAGCGTAGTGGTTTTGTTGCTTTCGACGAGTTGCTCAACCTTGTTGCGTAACCCTGTTCCCGAGAACTTAACAGAAAACGCAAATCTAATCACGCTGGGTGATGTGAGATTTTTTGGCGACGGGCAACCCGATAACGCAAGAAAAGTGGTTAGGCAGAAAGTTGATCAATCCATCGCTGGCCGACCAGACGAGTGGAGCAGAGGTCGAGTAATAGATGCAAATTTCCTGATAATAACCGGCGGTGGCTCTAACGGTGCTTATGGCGCAGGGTTACTAAATGGCATGACAGACAGTGGCAATCGACCTAAATTTGAAGTGATCACCGGTGTCAGTACTGGCGCTTTACTCGCGCCATTTGCGTTTCTCGGTTCAGATTATGACTCGGTTATAAAAGAGCTATACACACAGTCAAGTACCAAAGATATTCTTCGTCTGCGTAATGCGCTGATTGGTATTTTTTCAAGTTCTCTCGGTAATTCGGAACCACTACAGCAATTGATTGCCCGCTATATAACCATGGATTTTATGGAAAAAGTCGCTGACGAATACCAAATTGGTCGCAGGCTTTTTGTTGGCACAACCAATATTGATGCTCAAAGGCCTGTGATTTGGGATATGGGTAAAATTGCAACTTACGGTACCGATGAAGCGCTTGGATTGTTCCGCAAAGTACTACTTGCATCCGCGTCCATTCCAGCGGCGTTTCCGGCTGTGACTTTTCAGGTTGAAGCAGATGGGCGAATGTACGAAGAGTTGCACGTTGATGGTGGTGTGACCAATAACGCTTTCTTTTTACCGTTGAACGTTGGTCTTGCTTCCTACTTACAGGAACTGGGTTTACAGATTAAGCCAACAATGTATGTTATTCGAAATTCCCGTTCCGCCCCGGCCTGGGAATCTGTTAAAAACAAAGCGTTGAGCATAGCTCGGCGCTCTATCGATACACTGGGAAAAAATTCAACCACGGGCGATTTGCATAAGCTTTATACGTTTACACAAATCAACGGCGCAGGGTATCGAATAACCAGTGTTCCAAGTTCGTTCAATGAGCCAGAGAAGGAGCTATTTGACCCCGTATACCAGCGCAAACTTTACCAGGTTGGGTATGATATTGGTTTAAACGGCATCGAATGGGAAACAACCCCGCCAGGTCTATAAGTCCAAATTTATAGGCCCAGGTTTATAGGCCCAGATTTATAGGCCAAGTTTATAGGCACGGGTAATTGAAATTGCAGCGAGTGTCTTTCACAATACGCTCCCCGAGTATTTGTGCGTAAAACTATCATTGATCTTAAAGCTTACATGGACTTAAGTGGCGTTACCCGGCAGCTCACTGGAGCACTGCGTTTACTGGTTGCCCTGATCGGCCTGCTATACACCGGTGGGTCCTGGCTCACGGCAGAAACCCGTGTGCTTACCGCTAACTCCGAATTAGCCGCCGGATCCGTCCACCGCTTGCTCCTCGGGGATCACTATCGTGACCTCTGGACCACCCCGTTCGAGGTGGAAGTTCTCGACTTCAGTACTGAGGCCGGCGGACTAAAACCCTTATTTCGAGTCGGAGGGGCTCAGACTTTCGGGCTTGCACTGAAAGGCGCTGACGGCAAGAACTATACTTTTCGCAGTCTCAACAAAGACCTGGCTCAAAATCTCAACGAACAGTTGAGAGACTCTTTGGTGGGTCGTATCTTTCAGGATCAGCAAGCGTCCATGCATCCTGCGTCTAACAGCATGGTTCCCCCACTGGCGAAGGCGGCCGGTGTGCTACACAACGTACCCAGGCTTGTTGTATTGCCAGATGATCCCGCGCTTGGTGAATTTCGTGAGCTCTTCGCTGGCCGACTCGGAACCATAGAAGAATTCCCTACAGAAGCATCAGACGAATACGCAGGCTTTCAGGGTGCTACCGAAATCATCAAGACAAATGACATTGTCACACAATGGCTCGCCAGCCCAGAGGTAAGAATTGACGGCCGTGCTCTTCTGCGACTTCGATTGTTTGATTTTTTTCTCGGCGACTGGGATCGACACGCCAATAACTATCGGTGGGCCAGGTTGCCTGGCAAAACGGCATGGCAGCCACTTCCGGAAGACCGTGATCAGGCGTTTGTAAATTTTCAGGGCCTTATACCTGCGCTTGCTCGTCCGTTTGAGCCCAGACAACTGAGATTCGAAGAAGACTATCCCTCAAGCATCGGACTCACCCTGCAAGGTTGGCCAATCCATCGATGGTTCCTGGCTGAGCTCGACCATGCCACCTGGATTGAAATTGCAAACGACCTTAGCAACCGAATAACAGACGATGTAATTAATGAGGCAGTAAGTTTGATGCCGAAAGCCTACATGGAGTTAAATGCCAATGAACTTGCCAGCACGCTGAGGGCGAGGCGCGACAAACTACCGAGGATCGCCGAGCGCATTTACCACTTTATAAACGCCCAGGTCGATGTTCAGGCCACCGATAAAAATGATCGCATCGATTTACGGGATCTTGGAGACGGAAAGCTTGCAGTAAGTGTGTCGCTAAAGAACGAACAGAACCCATACTTCAAGCGCCAGCTCAGCGCAGGTGATACAAAATCACTAAGACTCTACCTTCGAGATGGACAAAACACCGTTGAGTGTCACGGACTGGTTGGTGGTGCATTCAAGATTGACGTTATTGGCAACCGTAGTAACGATGTACTCAACGGATGCGATGACGCAAAACTGCGTTTTACTGAAACTGAAGAGCTAGAACAACGCAAGACTCCACTGCGAGCCTCAACGAATGCATTGAAGAACGTTGCCCTGCCAAGCCTTAACATCCCACCCGAATCTGTACGTCCGCGAGACTGGGGTACTAGCATTCTGCCAAATTACCTTGCACGTTTTGACTCGGACGACGGGCCAATAGCGGGGGGAGGGTTCACCGTAGATCGCTTTGAGTTTGGCAAAAACCCTTTTGGTCAGCGCCACAAGTTTAGCGCTGGAGTATCTCTGACACGCGGCGCCTTTGAAGCCAAATACCACGGTGTTTTTCAACTCTGGGACCCTAAACTTCAATCGTCACTTAACGCAAGTGTCTCAAGTCTGAGAGAAGCTGATTTCTATGGCTTTGGTAACGACACTTCAGATGACGGCAGCAGTGATTTCTTTGAAACTGACCAAACACGCACCACCATTACCCCCGGCCTCGACTACCTCATGACACCAGAGCTCAACTTGTTCGGAGGAGTTGGGTTTAACTTTAATTCCACTGACGATGATGAAGATACCTTGCTCAATAACCTGGCACCACTTGGGGTCGGTGATTTTGGGTGGGTAAACCTATTCGGCGGTCTCGATTACGATACACGTGATAAAACTTTGGCCAATGGCGCTGGTGTACGTGTTCGCTTGCAGGGTAGCGTCTCACCCGGCTTCTTTGATGTGGATGATTCTTTTAATTCTGTTGAAGGGGAAGTCGCAGGATTCTTCGACGTGGGGAGAGGCTCACTGGTATTGCGAGCTGGCGGCAAGAATGTTTCGGGAGAATTTCCATTCCAGGAAGCCGCCTACCTGGGTGGTCGTACAAACCATCGCGGGTTCGACACGAACCGTTTCGCGGGTGATGCCTCCGTATTCGCAACTGCGGAGTACAAGCTCCCGTTGGGAGTGGCTCCTGCTTATCTGGCGAAAGCTAAATATGGATTGTCTGTCTTTGCAGATGTCGGGCGAGTCTTTGTGGATGACGACGAAGATTCAGATGATCTCCACCCGGCCGCGGGTGTTAGCCTCTGGGCCTCGGCTCTGAATCGGCTCTTATTAATGTCATTGTCCGTCGCGCAGAGCGAAGATGAGACCCATGCTATTTTCAATGCTGGGTTCAGTTTCTAACGAAAAAGCGATGAAGCTCATGTCTCGAGGGCAATTTTAGAAGTATAGGAAGCATAAACGCTATTTTT
>CAYLZS010000002.1:0-1544 GCA_964388065.1 uncultured Granulosicoccaceae bacterium | reverse complement strand
TACCTGGAGTCTACCTGTGCAACCATCAACCACCCCAGCAATGCAAGGGTCCAGGCGATTGCCAGAGCTGTCCATCTGTATCTGGTTACACCCCAGACAAACTCGCTTAACTTGTCAAATAACTCATGCATTATCTTTCACTTGCCTTTTTATGATTCGATTTCCCAATTGCAATTCTTTAGTTGAGGCCTAGAACCACGACTCAGGAATAATAATGATGTCGCCAGGTTTCACCGGGCGGTTAGCTTTGATGTCGCCACCCTTCAACAAACTTTGCAATCGAACCTTATACGATTGCTCTACACCATTTTCAGTACGAACAAGAATCGCTTTGTTACCACTTGAAAACTTACTTAGCCCGCCCACTTCAATCATCACGTCAAGCACGGTCATTTTGTTGCGATACGGAACCGTCTTGGGTTGCGCACCACCACCAACCACTTTGATCTGCTGCGATGGACTACCTACAAACTTGTCTACCGTGACTGTCACGGTCGGGTTTTTAACGTAGGTTACGTACTTCTTTTCAATGTCACGCGCCAGTGCTGTTGGCGTTCTGCCGCTCGCCTGCATATCTTCGATAAGTCGAGTTGTGATTTTCCCGTCTGGCCGAACCGGCACAGACACAGACAAGTCTTTGTAACCCCAGACGAATATATCCAATGTGTCACCAGGGCCAATAATATATTTGTACCCGGTGTTATCACCTGCCTGGGCGATACTATCGGCGACTGTTTCACCAGCTCCGGTAGACTCAGCATCTGCAGTAACGGACTGTACAACACCCGCCTTGTTGGCGCATCCGGTAACAGCAAATGTAACGATTGCAGCAAATAGAATTTTTTTCATGATTAGTACTCAGGCTACTTTATGAGTTGACAGCCGAACCTGGTCCGGCAACAAATCTTCATCGATAAGATCACGGATAACCTCGCATATATCATCAAGGGAAATAAATTTCCGCTCGCTGGCCATCCCATTTAAAAGCATACGACTGCAAATTAAGTCGACCCAACGCGGTACCCCGAGGCTGGATCTGTAAATCGCGCCATAAACACTCTCGGCGATGTTTGGATTGTTATTCCAGCCAACCGAGCGCAATTTATGCAGAATGTACTCTCGTGTCTCTGACATCTCCAGTGCATCAATGTTGCAAGTTGCAACTAATCGTTGATGGAAATGCTCATAACCGTGAGACAGCAGTAATTCTCTAAGCTTCGGGTGCCCTGCAAGCACTACCTGAACCAGCGGAACGCCGCGCTGATTCAAATTACAAAGCATATAAACTATTTTCAAATCTTCATCAGACAACAGGTGTGCAGCGTCCAGCACCAGCACCGGCCTTGAAGTCTCACGCATGCTGGCAAGTGTTTCGCGAATAGCACGGGAATTTGAAATTCCCAGTGCTGCAACCACACCGAGCGCTTCCAGATAGAGCTCTAACAGATCGCTGCCCGCAAGGTTTGAACAATCAACAACTGCAACAGGCATCTCTGAATCAACCGTTTCTGAAACTACCTCTTCAACCAGCGTTGTCTTGCCAC
>CAYLZS010000001.1:0-9845 GCA_964388065.1 uncultured Granulosicoccaceae bacterium | reverse complement strand
GTATCTCTAGCGATCTACCCGGAAGCATCGCGGGCCACGACATTGCTTCCCTATTTGATCTTGCTCCGAGTGGGGTTTACCTTGCCACTGAATGTTGCCACCAGCGCGGTGCGCTCTTACCGCACCCTTTCACCCTTACCGGTCACATCAGTCTTGCGACCGATGGACTTAGGCGGTCTTCTCTCTGCTGCACTTTCCGTGGGTTCACACCCCCCAGGCGTTACCTGGCACTCTGCCCTCTGGAGCCCGGACTTTCCTCCGCCGAACGTGTTCGTAAAGAACAGGTTCGACAGCGGCTGCCTGGCCAACTCCCCGCAGCATCCTAACGTGTTTAACGGTGATGCACTACAACAATCGATAGTTATCACTTATATAAAGCTGCAGTAAGGGAGAATGGAAAAAACAGCAATTTAATCTATCGGGCTACTGCAGCAATACGCTTACTGATCACCAGGCTTTTGCGACAACAACCAGTCATAGAGAGTTTTTGTCGGCACTCCACTGTGACGGGCAACAATCTTTGCCGCCTGCTTGGGTGCCATCGCCGCTGCAACATCCAGCAACAGATTTTGCGTATTCGCATCGAGCGACGCCACAGCCTCAGAAGCTCCGGCCACAACGACCACAAACTCCCCTTTTTGCGAATCGCTATTGCCCGTAACCAACTCAAGCACGTCCGATAAAGAACCGTGCATGACACTTTCAAACGCCTTGGTCACTTCTCTTGCCACACAGATTTGTCGGTCACCAAGCACTCTATGCATATCAGTCAATGCATCAACAATTCGATGCTTTGACTCGAAAAATACCAGCGTTGCAGTCACTGCTTTAAGTTCATCGAGTGACTTTAGGCGTGCCGACGCTTTTGCAGGCAAAAAACCACTGAACAAAAATCGGTCTGTCGGCAGTCCGCAAACCGACAACACCGAGGTCACTGCCGATACACCCGGGACCGGACTCACTGGCAGGCCGGCCCGATGACAGGCAGCCACAATCCGGTAACCCGGATCGCTGATCAATGGCGTACCAGCATCTGACACCAGTCCGACGGCCAGCCCCGCCTGCAACAAATCAATTACCTCGGTGATTCGCCCCTCTTCGTTGTGGTCATGCAGGGATCGCAGCTTCGGACTGATACCGAGATGGGTACACAGATGCGCGGTGTGGCGGGTATCTTCCGCATACAGAATATCTACCTCCGCCATTGTTTCACGTGCCCGCGCAGTAATGTCTGACAGATTACCTATTGGCGTTGCAATGACGTGAAAAACGCCTTTTCTCGCAGACATAGTACAATGCTCCTGTGACGGTCCCGGAATGCTGCCAACCAGATTGAAGAGCAAGCCGGAATACCTGAACAAACAAGTAAATTCCAGATCAAACAATCGGGCCGTCAATTTGGGCCGGTTCAAAAAGACTATTATGCAGGAGTATTCAAGGTGCCATTGACTGACCGGTACACCAGGCGCTGCCGCACATTGATCAGACTCATTTTTGTCTCAGGTATCAGCCTTTCTGTTTTTGCCTGTGGCATTAATTTTAAAGGTTTTAACCTCGGCTCTTCCAAGACCACTGAACAAATTCTGGTGCCCACGCCGCAACTGGCAACTCGCCTGCTTGCAGAAGGGGAGATCGCACAGGCGGCCGACATTTATGAAAAGCTGGCTGCCACTGAAACAGACCCGTCCCTCAGGCAAGAGTACTTGTTAAAAGCCACTGAACTCTACTTCGATGGCACATTGTACAACGACGGCATCAGAACGTTCGCAGCACTACCACCAATTCCGACGTCAGAGCTCGGCAACAATACAATAATTGGTGCCAGCGGCCCGCAACCCCGACTGCAAATTCTAACCGCTTATAACTCATTAGCACGCGGTGGCCACGAACAGGCGCTGCAACAACTACCACCAATACGGTCACTCACTGACAGCATACTGCGCATCAGAGCACTCGAGTTGCAGTCACGCGCGCATCAGGCTTTGAGCCAACCGGAACAGGCACTGAAGGCACGCATACTATTAGAAAGCAATCTGACGGCACCGGCCTCTGTTGCATTAAATCGATCGAAAACCGCAGCATTGCTTGCCAACCTCGACATCAACGGCATTCGGGCAATGGCCAGAACACCCGGAGGTTCTACCTATCGCGGGTGGCTCGAATACGCAGCCCTTACAAAGCAACAGAACACAATCACTCCAGAGGTTTTTGCACAACGTACCGAGTTATGGAAAGCGCGCTACCCGAATCATCCGGCTGCTGCACTCAACCTCACCGGTACTCAGGTGGTTGGCTCAGACACTCAGGCGATTGCAACTAATCAGGTCGCGCTGCTACTACCACTCACCGGACGTTTCAGCGCAATTGGCGATTCCATTAAAACAGGTTTCATTGCAGCGCGATTCGCAGACGGCGGTACAACAAATATCAAACTGTACGATACCGCCAGTGACACACGTACAGCAATAAATCAGTACGAGCTTGCCACCTCCGAAGGTGCATCGATTATCATTGGTCCGCTGGACAAATCAGCTGTTATCAACCTCACTGCCAGTAATCGCATCAGCACTCCTACGCTTTCATTAAACTACCTTGGCGAAGGAATAGCCGGTAACGCCAACCTTTTTCAATTTGGACTACTACCAGAAGATGAAGCCCGCGATGCAGCACAATTCGCACTCGCGCAAAATCACCGAAAAGCCATTGTTATTGCCGCAGACAGTCCAATCAGTCAACGACTCGGTTCTGCATTTGAAGCCGCATTTACTGAGGCCGGAGGCACTGTACTGGCATCGGACTTTATCGCCGCTGACTCCTACGACTACTCACAGCAGCTAACTAAAATGCTCGACATTAACTCAAGCTACTCACGCAAGCGACGCCTGGAACAACTATTCGACTCGACCATTGAATTCGAACCTGCCATTCGCGGAGACATCGACGTAATTTTTATGGCAGTAGATTCCGAACAAGCCTTGCTGTTAAGACCGCAGTTGCAGTTTCATCACTCGGGCAAGCTGCCTCTTATAAGTACTTCACAGGTTTTTAGCGGCGAACCGGATGCAGACAGAGACGGTGATTTAACTGGTATAAAATATAACGATATTCCATGGACACTGACTGATGCCAACAGCGATTCGGAACTGTACAACAGCATCAGTCTCAATCACCAGGATGGTATTCAAAAGCTGATTGCACTGGGTATAGACGCGTACCGATTACACAGCAGACTGGACAGAATGCGGCTTGATCCGTCTCTGTCAGTAAACGGAAAAACCGGTGCACTTTCTCTGGCGGAAGACAACAGAATCAGAAGACGACTGGACTGGGCAGAGTTTCAGGAAGGAATACCAGTCAGAATCTCTGGTGCACTGCCGGTTGCAACAGCACAGCCACCTTTGCAGGGTGAACTTTAAGTTTTACGTTAAAAACCATATAGCAACTGGCAACTGATTTCTCGAGACTAAAACCATGGGTTAACGAGGGGTTAATCCAGAGCTAACCATCGGACCTGGCGGTTCACTTTTAAGTGGCAGGTAACCATGACAACAACAATTGAACGTGGCGATCAACATGAAAAGATCGCCTGTAACTACCTGTGTTCACAGGGCCTGACCCTCATCGCATCAAACTATCACACCCGCCACGGTGAGATTGATCTCATCATGCGCGACAAAGATACACTGGTGTTTGTGGAAGTCCGCTACCGGAGCAGCAATAAATTTGGTGGTGCGGTAATGAGCATCACACCTGGCAAGCAACGCAAGATCGCTTTAACCGCTCTGCAATTTCTACAAAGGAATAACAAAACAAATCACTACTGCCGGTTTGATGTAATCGCAATTAGCGACCACGAAACTCAATGGATAAAAAGTGCGTTTGACAGCAGTGTGTGAGTAAGCAGATATTAGGTTTTAAACAACTGATACAACCGCTCAGTTATAAAATATAACCTGTCTTATCAGACGCGGGCAGATGCGCAAAACGGAATCTACTTTACAACTTTAAGGTGAGGACCGCCCTTCTTGCCCTTTTTTGGTGCAGGCTTATCAGGACCGCTTTCACTGCTGCTTTCTGTGCTACTTTTCTCGGGCTTTGCCGCAGAGTCGTCAGTGTCAGCAGACTCTTTTTTATCATCATTCTTTTGGCCATTACTTTCACCGGCCTTTACCGTAACCCCGTGCGTCCCTGTACCTTCAATCGCTTCGAGTGTTGCGCGTTTTTTGGCAACATCCTGAGCCGGTTCATCGTTCTCATTGAACATCATGCCCTGACCATTTTCACGCGCATAGATTGCTCGAACACTGTAGGTGGGCACAACAATTCCCATCGACTGACCACTGAAGCGAGCACTGAAAGTGACTTCTTCATTTGTGATTAAAAGCCCGCTGGTAGCGTTCGGGCTAATGTTCAGGATGATACGCCCAAGTTCATCGAGGTAGTCCTCGGGCACAATGGTTCCGCGCTTTTTGGCATCAACCATAAGGTAGGGCGTCAAATCATTATCTACAATCCACTCGTAAATCGCGCGGATCAGGTAGGGTTGACTCGAGGTCATACCGGACGTTTTGTCGTTATCGGAAGTCACTTTTTTTCTTTTATGACTATTCTCAGGGCCTATTGGTTCTTTTTTGGTGCCAACTGGCCCGGACTAGCCTAGCGCATTTCACGCTCACTCTCAGTCAGGCTCAGCTGAAAACCTTCACGGTCAAACAAACGCTTTGCATATTTCGTGACAGCTGAGGCTTTTGGCGGTAATTCGATGCCATAGTGATTCAGCCTCCACAACATTGGGGCGACCGTGGCATCGACCAGAGAGTACTCTTCGCTCAGGAAAAAAGGCTTTAACTCGAAGACGCTGGCTGAATCAATCAGAGAATTTTGCAGCTTCTGTCGCGCTTCATCGGCTTGTTTGGCGTCTTCGCCCTCTATGACTGGCAGCAGATCGTACCAGTCACGCTCAATGCGGAATAAGGCCAGACGAGATCGGGCACGAGAAACCGGGTCAACAGGCATCAGTGGCGGGTGCGGAAATCGCTCATCAAGGTACTCGGAAACGACCCGCGAATCATAAAGTACGAGATCCCGGTCAACCAGCGTTGGAACCGTGTTGTACGGATTCAGGTGCAACAATTCGTCTGGCTTGTTGTCCGGATCCACATCTTCGATTTCGACGGTGATGTCTTTTTCAAACAACACAATACGAACCCGGTGGCTGTGAATCGAGCTCGGGTCCGAATACAAAGTCATTACTGACCTGCGTGTCACTGGCGCTGTCACGTTATCTCCACTCATAGTTGTTTAGGAAACCTCAACTGTTACTGCGAATCGACTAATTATTGTGAGGTACATCTTTCCAGTATTCTTTTTTCAGGAGAATCGCCAGACCAAGAAACAAAAACAGGAACAACATAACCTTGATTCCAAGAGAATGGCGCGCTTCCCGGTTGGGATCGCCTAAATAATCGAGGAAGCTTACCAGATCGGTAATAGTGGAGTCGTATTCCTCTGTCGAGAGTTTGCCAGCGGTAACCTGCTGGAAGCCGTCAAGCACCTGGTGGCCTTCGTCATCTTCATGGTAGACGGGCGTCTGCCAGCCTTGAAGGTCAGCTAGTACGTGAGGCATACCCACATTGGGATAGACAGTATTGTTAGCACCCAGAGGTCTGGACTGATCCAGATAAAACGACTTCATATAAGTGTAGAGCCAGTCTACGCCTCGTGAGCGCGAGACCAGTGCCAGATTAGGTGGCACAACACCAAACGCGGTCTTAGCGTATTCCTTAGACATATTGGTTCCGATTAGCGAGCCTACCTTGGATTGCTCGCCTTCAGCATCAGTAGTAAAAACCATATTCTCCAGCATGTCTTCGTCACTCAAACCGATATCTTCGGCAAGTCGTGAGTAGCGCTGGTAGTCAGCCGTGTGGCAGCCCTGGCAATAGTTCATAAAAGTGCGCGCGCCACGCTGCAGAGCACGATCAGTGCGAACCGGAGAAAAATGCTCGAGCTCAGCACCACCACCGGCAGTGAATCCGGACTGTGGTACTGCCACCGCAACCAATAGTGCTGCAGCAATTGCCTTGAAGCTGCGGGCCTTGAGGCTGCGGGCCTTGAGACTGCGGAAAGTCGAACCGGTTACATTGGTTAAAATTTTCATCAGTAGTTCACCCTCTCTGGCACCGGCTTGGTCTTTTCATTTTTACTAATGAAAAACAGCGCGATAAAAAAACCAAAGTAAATAAGTGAACACAATCGCGAGATGATCGTACCCGCTGGTGTTACCGGCTGCAGGCCGAAGTAACCCAATATAAGGAACGAAATCACAAAGGCTGCAAGAATTACTTTATAAGCAGTGGAGCGATAGCGAATTGATCTCACCGGACCACGGTCAATCCATGGCAGAAAGAACAGCACCGCAATTGCCGCAAACATAGCCAGCACACCCAGCAGCTTAATCGGTATAGCACGCAGGATTGCGTAGTACGGTGTGAAGTACCAGACAGGCGCGATATGCTCCGGTGTTTTTAGAGGATCGGCTGGTACAAAGTTGGCGTGCTCCAGAAAGTAACCACCCATTTCCGGTGCAAAAAACACAATGGCGAAAAAGATGATCAGAAATACCGCAACACCAACCAGATCTTTCACAGAGTAGTAAGGGTGGAACGGAATGCCATCGAGTGGCTTGCCGTCAGGGCCTTTTACTTTCTTGATGTCGTTGCCATCCGGATTGTTTGAGCCAACCTCGTGCAAAGCAATGATGTGCACGAAAACCAGACCAACAAGCACCAGTGGCATTGCTATTACGTGTAGTGCGAAGAAACGGTTAAGCGTGGCATCCGACACAACGTAGTCACCACGTAACCAAAGCGTGATCGCATCGCCGACGAACGGAATTGCACCAAACAGTGAAATAATAACCTGCGCACCCCAGTAAGACATCTGACCCCAGGGCAACAGATAACCCATAAATGCTTCAGCCATCAGTACCAGGTAGATCAGCATGCCGAAGATCCACAACAGCTCCCGGGGTTTTTTGTAGGAGCCGTACATAATGCCGCGCATCATGTGCAGATAAACCACAACAAAAAACATCGAAGCACCGGTAGAGTGCATATACCGAATCAACCAGCCCCAGTTAACATCGCGCATGATGTACTCAACTGACTTAAAAGCCAGCTCACCATCCGGCTTGTAGTTCATGGTCAGGAAGATACCGGTCACAATCTGGATAACCAGCACCAGCAGTGCAAGCGAGCCAAAGTAGTACCAGAAGTTGAAGTTCTTCGGCGCGTAATACTGGCCGACGTGCTTGTTCCAGGTATTGGTTAGCGGGATGCGCTCATCGATCCACGCCATAGTGTCGCTTATTTTGCTCATCAGGCATTGCCTCCGTCGGAACCGATCAGAATCCGTGTATCAGACAGGTACTGATGTGGTGGCACTTCCAGATTAGTTGGTGCAGGTACACCTTTATAAACGCGTCCTGATATATCGAACTTGGACCCGTGACATGGACAGAAGAACCCACCCTGCCAGTCTGCACCCAGATCAGCTGGTGCCACGTCGGGTCTGAAAGTCGGTGAACACCCGAGGTGAGTACAGATACCAACCACCACCAGAACTTCCGGCTCTATTGACCGGTTGGTGTTTTTTGCGTACTCGGGCTGATCAGAAGAGTCAGACTCTACATCGCTCAGCTCATCTTTTACTGTTTCCAGACTCGCAAGCATTTCTTCGGTACGACGCACCACCCAGACCGGCTTGCCGCGCCATTCAACTACCACCCGCTGACCCGGCTCAAGCTTGTCGATACCAACTTCTACCGGTGCGCCGGCAGCCTTGGCACGAGCACTTGGCGACATCGATGACACAAAGGGAATTGCCATTGACACTGCACCCGCAGCGCCCACCACCCCAACACCGGCGGTTAGCAATCTGCGTCTTTTCTCGTCTACAGCCGGGGCACTACCCCCGCTGGAAGCAACATTGTCTGTTGCCATAGGATGCTCCAAATTGATTAATTAAAATCTGTTCCACATCAGAGACCGGTTACAGTGCAAACCGCCAGTCTCTGTAAAGTTATTCTGCAAATCACCCATCTATAGCGCCCGCTCAAGGCATCGGCCCGGTACCGAACTACGTCACCGGGTTAAGAGCAAGCTCAAGAGTAAAGCCATTACATTGGAATTCGTTCAACGCTGCAATCCTAATCAGTTCAAACTATACCCGCAGTCAACCAGTAATGTTACCACAGAACGTTGGAAATGCTTAGTTTCACGGTGCTCAGACAGGGTTCAATCCAGCACTAAACAGCGCTCTATAAAGTTTGCGCGCTGATTAAGCCAACCTGATATCCAATAACTATTCCACGCCAGCCGGAATCAAATGCGGTAAAAGCAATGACATCATCAACTGAACACCACTTAGCGCCGAAGTTTTGACAGTCAATTGTGCTTAACTGACAGCAATGTACCCGTATATCCGCCAAAATAATCAGCCCGAACCGCAATCGGTTCAGCTGCAGGCTGATCGCGAATAAAGGCGGGAGTATCAGTCAGGCAGGAATCGGGCTTCAGCAGAAACCGCGTGGGCTTCAAGTCCTTCAGAACGCGCCAGCACCGAGGCTGTTTGACCCAGCCTTGACGCACCTGACTGCGTGCAGCTTATGATACTGGTCCGCTTTTGAAAGTCATAAACCCCGAGCGGGCTTGAGAACCTTGCCGTACCCGAGGTGGGCAATACGTGATTGGGTCCGGCACAGTAATCACCCAGTGCCTCGGCAGTGTAGCGCCCGACAAAGATAGCACCAGCATGGCGAATATCGGCAAGCAGCGAGTCCGGATCTTCGACCGATAACTCCAGATGCTCAGGTGCTATGGTATTAACGATTGCGCAGGCATCCGCCAGATTGGGAACCTCAATAAAACACCCGCGGTTGGCAAGCGACTGCCGAATAATATCTGCACGCGGCATCTTTACGATCAGTTCTGTCATGGCCAGTAAAACATCATAGAGGAATTGCTTACTGTCACTGATCAATATGGCTTGCGCCTGCTCGTCGTGCTCGGCTTGTGAAAAAAGATCTGCAGCAATCCACGCAGCGTCAGTTCCGCCATCGCAAACAAAGCAAATTTCAGACGGGCCGGCAATCATATCTATTCCGACTTTGCCAAACACAGATCTCTTGGCGGTGGCCACGTAGATGTTGCCCGGTCCGACAATTTTATCCACCGCAGGAACGGTTTCAGTGCCGTATGCAAGAGCGGCAACCGCCTGAGCACCACCAATAGTAAAAACTCGATCAACACCTGCAACACTTGCCGCCGCCAAAACTGCATCGTCAATTTCATCGTCAGGTGCCGGAACCGCCATGACGAGTTCACCTACACCTGCGACTTTGGCAGGCAGTGCATTCATTAGTACCGACGAAGGGTATGCTGCCTTGCCACCGGGAACATATAAGCCAACACGATCCAATGGAGTGATTCGCTGTCCGAGAACCGTGCCGTCATCTTCCTGGTAACGCCACGAGTCACTCAACTGTCTTTGGTGAAAATCAGTCACCCTGCTCGCAGCACTTCGCAGTGCATCAGCAACTTCTGCAGGGATTCTTTCGAGCGCTTGTGCAAGCGCTTCAGTTGAGAGTTCTAATACCGCAGCATTGTCTATTGTTCTGCGATCAAACTGACGTGTGTAATTTACTAAAGCACTATCACCTGCAGTGCGAACATCGTTGATAATTTTATCAACGGTTTCAGCTACAGACTTATCCGACACAGCCTCCCACGCAAGTAACGCCTCTAAGCGCTCATTAAAATCCGATTGGCCAGATTGCAGACGAT